>JAYTPC010000118.1:0-1267 GCA_043747425.1 Bdellovibrionales bacterium | reverse complement strand
ACTCAACTCTAAGCAAACAAAAGTACTTGCGCAATTCTAAAACTCTCTGCACAACACCGGCACTACCTCAATTACAAAATCGCACGAAAGTTCCAAATAAAATCTTCAACAAAACAATTTGATTTTCGTGACTTATCGTCACAAAATGAGAGTCTCAACTCTCATTCGAAAAACCTAAAATAACTTCGTCTCTATTATTTTCAAAACTTTCATCCCTAGTCCAAACGGTCTTGTCCTTTTTTCTTCGCAACTCATCGAAACCACGACATTTTTTTACCGCTACAGAAAGACATTTTCATAATTTAAGACACCAATTAAAATTCAACTTAACGCACGTTGCAGCATTAGAAGCCTTAAAGGCACCGCTCGTCGCTTTAAGCCACTCAAAACCTTTATTCGAAAAAGCTACGTTCACAAACTAAAGCGAAAACACCACCGACTTCATACAAAACGAATTCTTTGTTCTTTTAATCTAATATTATACAAATAAGAATCGCCTACACAAGTATAAGAAAAATTGCATGAGAATTAACCGCGCAATTACCAGCACTAATACTACCACCTACACCTCAACAGCACAATCGCACAAAAGTTCCAAGCAAATCTTTCAATTAACACGCTTTGAGTTTCGTGACCTGTTGGTCACAAAATAAAAGTCTCAGTTCTCATCCAAAAAACCAAAACAATCTCCTCCTCATCATCTTCTAGATTCTCTTTTCTGTTCGCAACTCAAATAATCCTGTTTATTCTCCTTCGCAACGCATCAAAACTACAATATCTTTTTTGCCGCCACAAAAAAACATCTCCATGACTTAAGCTAACAATTGAAATTTGATTTAACGCCTTGGGTTAAAATCTAAAAGCGAATAAAAAGAAATACTATCTGCCATTCAAACTTTTTATTAGAAAATTACGATTTCAAACTTAGAAAGAGAGTACCATCAGTTCCAAATAAAATAAAATGTCTATTTTTTAACTCGACTCTATGCAAATGTAAAACTCTCTGCATAACAATTAGCTGCGTAGTGCCAATACTACGTCAACAGCCATAACGCACGAAATCTTTAGGCAAATCTTTCAATTAACATACTTTGATCTTCGTGACTCGTCGTTATAATATGAAAATCTCAACTCTTACTCAAAAAACCAAAAGTAATTCTGTCTCCATTCGCAAATCAAATAACCTTAATTACTCTTTTTCGCAAATGCATCAAACTATAACATTTTTTTTCACTACCACAAAGGTAATTTTTCAACTTTTAAGACA
>JAYTPC010000117.1:0-15314 GCA_043747425.1 Bdellovibrionales bacterium | reverse complement strand
AGGAGTTTTATCTTGCTCTTGAGTTGGAGTTTTATCGTCTTCTTGAGCAGGAGTTTTATCTTGCTCTTGAGTTGGAGTTTTATCGTCTTCTTGAGCAGGTGTTTTATCTTGCTCTTGAGTCGGAGTTTTATCGTCTTCTTGAGCAGGTGTTTTGTCATCAGCTTTACAAGAAGACATCACAAATTTTATTCCATTTGATCCTTTGCCTTGATCTTGATCGCCAGACATTGAGACCAAGCTAATAGAATCAGCTGTGAAACCACCGGAAGCACTTACTATTGATAAGCCACCAGATCCGTTATTTCGTAAAGTTAATACGACTTTGCCATCAGCGTAAAGGTCCCAAGTACCTGCATCTGTTTCAACAACGCGATTAATTGAAGACAGAAATGATTTATGATGTGCAAGCATAGGATAAGCTGCTAAAATTTCTTCTAATGTCATTGATTCGCCGCCAGAAGAAGATTCTCCCGCAGAAAAATCGCTGCCAGTTACTGAGGATTCACTTCTCATCGCGCCGGATGCGGCCATCTGATCAACAGCGTCTGCAGAACTTTCTGTGGCCAACGTATTTGGCGAAGCTGATATTGGTGCATCTGAGCTTTTGTTGCTACACGCGACAAATGCTAAGCACAGCACTGATAAGGTGAATTTTTTCATAAGACGCGTGCAATTATTTTTCATAGATTTCCTCCGTTAGGGTTTTTGTTTGTATCGAAGACAACAGCAACGCATATGCCACCCTGCTTTAATTTAAAAGAGTCGTTTTGGTTGAATTGATAAATTGAAAGCGGGGCAAATATCATTTTGAAAATATGTCATGGGGCAAAACCCCGCAAAAACTCGCAGTGGTCGAAAAAATTCAACAGTGGGTGGGTGCTGATTAGACTTAGATCTTGTTTGTTTCAATATTAGGTCTAGCAAAGTTAGTTTCTATTAATTTGTCTTTATAAAATGATTGTACAATAACGTCATGCGCATACTGGGCAATTTGCTTATTTTTACGTGTTTATTAATTGTAGCGAATTTGCTTTTTTACATAAGTCCAATGCCGTCTGCAAAATCAAATATTCAACTTCTACAAACTGATTTTTCAAGCCAGGCTGATAGCAGAAAAAAATTCTTATACCGTGGTCCTGCTGATGATTGTTTACTTTATCATTCACTTTACGACCGAAATAAGAATAATTTAACAGATTGTACGTTAAACTATGCTCACTTTTATCCAACCACAGAGAATAAGTTTAAGAAAAATGAAGATCGTTCTGGACAAGATCTAAAAATTGGTTCGTTTAATTTATTTCACCTCGGAGATAATCAGGCTCCGATGAAAAGCTTTCCCCTGATGGCGAGCATAATTAACCAATGGGATATTGTCGGCGTTCAAGAAATGATGCCGCTGGGATTAATAGCCGCCGAAGAAAACCAAAAACTAAGTGAACTGTTAACAAAAACAAGTGTGAAATTTCCGTTCGCTGACTGGACAGTCATTACCCCGGGATACTTGCTGGTATTGAATGAATTACAAAAATTAGATTCAAGCTGGGCTTTGATTCTTCAGTCTACATCTGAAGGAGAAGGCGGCAGCGGCGAGATGGCCGGTTTCTTTTATCGATCTGGTTTAGCACAATTAAAAGAATGGGATTACTGTCCGCTTGAAAAGTCATTGAATCTTGAATCGGGTCAGCAACAGCTTAATTTAGGATGTTTAACACAAGTTTCTGACAGCGTAAAAAAGTTAACTTCAAGACTGGCTTTTGCGGCTTACTTTCAAAGTCGAAATTTTGATTTTGTTGGTCTAACGACACACAGTCGCTTTCGTCCATCTATGATAGCTGCTGATATAGCAGCTCAAAAAGAGGCCATCTGTAGTCAACATTTTCAGCCGAAAAAATGCAAAATTGCGAAAGATCAGGTTGGAAGATTTTATGAAATCTTTGCGGTTGCAGAGCAGATCGGTGAAATGAAAGAAAAGGCGCAGGACGCTGATGTCATTTTCATGGGTGATTTCAATCTAGAACTGAATCCGAAGTTATTAGAAATTTGGAAAGCTGCACTTAGACCCGCGGCTGGATTCGTATCGTTTCAACAAGAACCAACAACTGTTGGAATTAAATTCTCGAAAATGGTCAGCAGCTATGATCACTTTATTGTCGACACAAAATTCACGTCCGAGTGTGATCCCAGTTTAGCATCAGTCTACGATTTTGTAAAAGTTGCGAAAGTGAAGTCTGATAAAATCGGACAGCAGATCAACGAATATTTCAGTGAAAATAAAAGAACCCAGCTAGCTGCAGAAAAGCGAGCCTTTGCGAACACTTTAGTAAAGGTCGATAAGTCCGATGCAGGGCCGATCGTTCGTGCACTGACAGATATCGAAAAAGCAGATGCCTTTGGCAGCCTTGATATTTCTTTAGAGCGAATGAAATTTAACGAGCATTCAATAGTCCTTCAGTTGATTAGCGATCATATTCCAATTTCGATGTCTTGCAGGAAAGATTTGCTAGACGATGATTAGTGCCACTTGGCTAAAGGTCTAGTTTAAGACTTTGAGTTTCAGCTAACAAAACCCTGACTTTACTTTCGCTTGAGTGGGCGTTGTGATTGTGTATCAAAATATTTTTTCATCGTTCACGGAGGGACTATGAGTCGGTTTTTATTTTTTATATCAGTATTTTTTGTTGGGTTCAGTGCATTTGCTGGAATTGCAATCATGGGTGACGCCGGTCGCGCGGGATCAAGTTTAAACAAGCTTAAAGCTTCTGTAGCCAAAGAAAAAATCACCTCGATCATTATGCCCGGTGATAATTTATATTCAGGCACTTATGAGTCTGTTTGGGATAATTGGAAAAAAAGTGGTTTTAAGTTTGATATTACTGCCATCGGAAATCACAACAGTGGTTACACAAAAGAAGTGAAATATTTTGGAATGCCTGCTGAGTATTATTCCGTTGTTAAAGAGGGGGCCCGATTTATTGTTTTGAATTCTGATAATTCGAAAAATGTAACCCAACAGTTTGTTTGGTTAAAAAAAGAATTAGCAGCGGCAACGGAATCACTTATTTTTTTAGTGTATCATCACCCGACGTTTACTATTTCAAAATCACATTTGTGGGTTGAGAAAAGATCGTTTCAGTTGCAAATGCGAGAATTTTTAAAAATAAATCATTCTCGAATTACAGCACTTTTACTGGGGCATGATCACATGAGTGAATTTATGGATTTCGGTCCAGTGCCAGTCGTTGTTGCAGGTTCTGGCAGAGAAGTTAGAAATGAAGGCCCTGTTTCGTACACTGAAAATGGATTCAAAATTGAAACACGCTATTTAGCGCCGCAGACAGCTCATTGGGGCCTTTTAGAAATTCAACCGGGCGCAAAAGAAGCCGTGATACACTTTGTTCGAGCAGCAGATCAAAAACGTTCTTGTTCGGCACGCTTTCGTAATTCAGATATGATTTTAGAAGGAGAATGTCGCAGCTCAAAAGAGTATGCGGCTGCACCACATACTCACGAATAAAAAGTATTAATTTTTGTAGTATTTAGAAATAATTTCTTCTGATAAAGGTTTTCCAACTGGGCTGAAGCCGTCGTCTTCTGGCCCAAGTTTTTCTGGCGATAAGGAGATCTCCCAGAAATTAATGCCTTGAAACCATGGCCATTTTGGATCCCAAAAACTTTCTAATAAGGCTTTCATCGCGCTAGCCTGGTGAACCAAGTTTACGGTACCAGCGCCAGCGTACGAGAACGGATCTATGAAACCCTGATCAACACTTCGAAAGCCAATTTCTTTGAAAATGACTGGTTTTTCGACTTCTAAAGTTAAAGAAATCTGAGTCATCGTGTTATCCATCTGCGTAGCAAATGAATCAGTTCGCTCGCGCAGTTTAGCGGTTAATTCTGACGGATCTGTTGGAAATTTTTCAGCGGAATTTGCAAGTGATCGATACATATCAATTCCGATGGCATCAAGCTCTTTCCAGAAAGATGCAAACTCGTTCCAAATTTTCTGTTCTTCTGGTTGCGTGCGGTCGGCTAAGTCAACCAAGCGATATCTCCAACGTTCTAGTTCGCCTCCGGATGCTGTCAGTCCGCTGTTTCCGACGCTGTCGTCTGTGAAGTTGATATCGTACATCAGACGTGCAGTTGGAAGCGCTTTACGAACGTAGCGCAGTAATTCTAACCAGCGACCCGGAAAGCCGTAAGGATATTCTTTCCACTGATCTTCAACACCCACAGTCATCGAGTACAGTTCTGCACCGATCGTGAACTCTTCGAATTTTCCAAGTTTTGCCAGCGTTAAATAAACGTCCAGGAAAACTCTGAAGGATTCAAACCAACGGTTAGGATCTTGTGGTTGAATATTTCCGTGCCACCATAATTTGGTAGAACCATCAGGTAACTTTTCAATATACGGAAATTCGCCATTGGGTCCAAAAACAAAAAATATAGGACGAATTCCGACCGACATTCCTAATGATTTGATGTATTTCGAAAGTCTGAGCATGCGTTTTAATTCAGAGTTTCTGTCAGCAGGTGCTGTCATCGGAATAATTTCATTTCCGTGACCGCCTTTCATTATTGCGCGCACATTCAAGATAATGTGATTTGCTCCTAATCGCTTGGCGTGATCCACCGCGATTTGAGCAGGTGTTTTAGGATCAGTCTCAGTTTCGGCCGAGTCATATTTAATCAAGTCATTGTCGACCAAATTAAAACCACGAACTAGTGGACCGTCAGCGAAAACTAGTCCACTGAATAAAAATGCGATTGCAAAAAACAGTTTCATAATTCAATTTCCTTTATTTTTTTTAGTTTAAATTCTTTTGGTGAAATTCCGCGGCCGCCGGTAATAATATAACCAGTCAAAGTGCCGGCATCGTGTTTCAGTCGGATATGTCCAAATGCGGCTGGTCTTAATCGACCCGAAGTTAGATACAACACCGAATTAGAACCTGAGGTTCCCATATTCATATCAAAAATAACACCGTATTGATCGCTAAGGCGCCCTAACGTGTACCCATTCAGATTCGTCAGTGACAGTGTCACTTCAGATTCATGACCACCTGCGAAGGTCATGGTACCCGTGTATATACCGTCGATAATTTCAGAAGTTGGAAGGCCCTCTTTTATGAAATCTGGATAGTTCTCAGTTTTCTTTCCATTTAAAAAACGCATGCTGGGAACAGCAGCCAAATCTTCAAAATGAATTCCACCTTGGTCATCGAATTTGAATTTTACAAGTAGCTGTGCAGATGAATCTAAATCAGGCTCGCGCTCAGAAGCTACAAACTCATTTGTTTTTAAGTTGTAGGTGATATTAAAAAAAGTTTTAAACAAAGATCGATCTTCATCTGCAAGCGCAGCATAAATTAAAGACTCTTTCACTTTAACAAACGTAAAGTTCCATTTTCTTCCAGAAGAATCTTCTAATAGATAAGTGCCTTCCAAACCTTTTTCAGTACTGATCAAATGGGCTGCAATACGCCCGATATATAATGATAAATCATAGGCTTCTTTTGTGAGGTTGCTGGTTTTAAGTTTTTCAATAAGCTGATCGGCAACTTTTAAATATGTTTTAGTATAACTTCGTGACGGCAAATGATCTGGCGAAGACAAAATTGAGGCCATGCTGCGTAAATGCCGAATGGATAAGATATCTAAAACAGAATCGAATTCGTTTTCAACGAAGTTAACTTCTAGAAATAGAATCTTTTCAGTAATTTCTGTAACAACATCGCCTAAATAACCAACCAAACCTTGGGGCGGGTTTATCAAAGCAGCCTTGTAGCGCTGCTTGATCAGAAATAAGCGGTTTAAATAGACGTGTAAAGTTTCTTTATTTGCTGCAGAAACGAAAAGAAGTTTTTGTTGAACAGTTTCAATGGCATCTGAAAAGCCCGTTGGCGTTGAGATTTTAGAAATCCAAAATTGAATTTCACTTTCAGGTAAATCATCACGTTTTAAAAACGTGTTTGCAAGATTTGTCAGGAAGCGGTCGTAAAGCATCAATAGGTTTTTTTCTTCAGGGAAACGTGATTTTAACCAGTTTCTTAAAGCATCTAAGTTTAAAGCAGCTTGTTTAAATTCTGGATCCGAACTGACGTCCGGCAAATTGTATTCTATTTGGGCGGCAAATGAAGAAGCAACATCAACATTCATCCAGCGATGATAGTAAAGTATTTTCTCGGTCGAGTCTTTTGAAACAGAAAGCCATTTTATGCCATGGCCCGAAAGAGTAATCCCTAATTTTTCAACAGCAAGCGGGTAAATTTCATCAAGATGACTTTGTTTGGCTTTTTCACTGAGCTGATCTAATAAGTAAAAATACTTTTCAAAAATTGTTGGATCTCGCAGTTCTGGGTAGGACTGTTGAATATCTAAGATGACTTCGCGCAGTTGAATACGTCCTTCAGACGCTTTCTTTAATAGATTTTCTGGCGTATCAAGTCTTAGTTCAGCGAAGCTATTTAGACCAAAAAGTAAAACTGAAATGAAAGTCAGTAATATATTTTTGAGGTTCTGTTTTAAATTTTCCATCTGTTACCTTACCTGTGTTTCTTTGCGTTTAGCTAATGTGTTTGTTTCGATAAAACTTTTTAAATCAATAAATTCATAACCCAGTTTTTTAATTTCACTAAGTAGGAACTTAAGCTCAGCGGGATCGCCGGGGTAATAGCCCCGACCACCAGATTCAAAACTACTAAATAAAAAAGGATGGTAAAAGAATGAGGCCCAGGAATCTCTGATGACCAAATTACGTTTGGCGTCTCTGACCATTTGCTCCACGGACCTAGTTCTGATGACGTGAGCATTTTTGAAAGGTTGAGAATTTCCTAAATTTTCAGGTATAAGTCGTTGTCCGTAGACATCGCCATAGATTTCATATGGAAAAAATTGTCCGTTCCAGCGGTCAAACTCTATTTGCACGGAAAGATCTTTGAAATAATTTAATCTGGTTTGATGAGCTGAATTAGAAATATTTTTTAGCCAAAGGTCAGATTCGTTTTTTAAAACTGGTAACTGGTTTGCAGAGTGGTTGTAATAGATGACTCGGCCTACGTTCCACTGAAATATTTTTCCAAAAATGATGTAATCTAAACTGGATGCTTGGTAATGCGGAGTTAGCCAAGCAAGAATTTCCACTTTTGCTTTTTGCAATGTAAACATACCATCGAGCATGCGGTTTAATAACCAGTCTGATGAATCTGTTAATAAGGGCTTCTGTGCGATGGCATCCCAGAATTCAAAGTCTGAACCTGAAACACCATCATGCGGATTTTTTTTACGTCCCTGTTGGTGAGTAACTCCGTGCCAAATGAACTGCGCGCCAGAAGATTTGGCTTCCTCGATCCACCGCATGAAAGCCACGTCTCTATCCATCGAAACAAATTCTTCATTTATCGCGCGCTCAGTGCGATTCAGCGGGTCAAAAAATAAAGGAATCAAAGACACATGCATCGGAACTTGTTCTTGCCTGAGCACGTTTTGAATATCGTAAAGGTAATTTAGTGGCGTTAAGGGATGTACGTCTTCGACACGGACAAAGGCCATTTTTTTTGTATGTCTTGGTTTTTCGTTTAAAATATCAAAAATGACGTCAGTAAAAATGAGATAGCGATCTGATTCGTGCATGAAGCTAAAAGGAACATCAGCAAAATAGAACTTGTTTTCAGCTCGTATAACATACGGCAAAATTTCATTTGTAGCAGAGTGCTTTGCCGATGCTAACCATTGGGACTTTCCGGGAATGGTCTCTTTTAATGCGGCCATTTCAAATGGAGCAATAAACTGGCCGGGGACGCTAGGACTAAATTCACCAAACTTTTCAAATTCTTCGCCTTTGTACTGCATGCGGCGAAAAAAGCCTGGCTGACCGGTCAAATCTAGCTTGTCATAATCTAGTGTTGTAAGCCGCTGGTACTGAAAGCCAAACATCTGTTCAAGATCAGCAGATCCAAATTTCCAAATCGAGTAACCAAGCCAAGCCACATTTTTTTTGGTCTTTTTGAAATCAGCAAAAAATTCGGTGGGTATTGTATTTTCAAAACGACTGCCGATATAAATCGTTGCCTTACATTCTTCGATTTGGCCAGATTTGTAATCTTCGATGGCACCTAACTTTTGATCCAGATGTGGAAAATGAGCAATAATGTTTTGCGTAAAAATGGCATATGTCTTACCGATCCAGTAATCTGGAGTTGGCCCACGGTCGTAGAAAATATTAACGCATTCTGCATGCGCTCTATTGGTCAAAATGAGGCAGAGAGCAAAAACGAAACGGTTCATAAAATAACCTCAGCATTTCTAGTTTGAGAATTTCTTGTGCGAAATTTTTCAGAATTTTTAAAATCTAGATTTAAGCCGAAATCATCAGGCAACGTGTGGGTTGTCTTTATCCACTTAATAGCCTTACCTGTGCTTTGGTAATTGCGATAGTTCTGAAACGAGTTTATCGCGGCAGTTGTATTAATAATATTTCCTAGCAACCAGCGCACTGGCAAACCAGTAACAAATTTCCAATCGTAAATGAGCCCAGAAAAGCGGGCTCGTTGGGTTAGCCGCCAAAGCATTGCGAAGAAATTGATTGCTGTCAGATAAACAAATACGGATGAATACGAAAGCACGCTGTAGAAAGGATCAGTCAGGCCCATTAAAAAGAATGGAATCAACAAGGCAGAAGACAAAATTAAAACGGCATTAGGAAAGCTTCTGCGGTCACGCCACAAAAAGTATTTCTCTGAAATTGAGCCGTGCCATTTTAATATGTCTTTTCCTTGAAAGGCGATGCCGGTGGTCCAGCGTGTTTTTTGCCGAACCGAGGCATTGAATTCACTTGGGAAGTATTCTCTTGTCGCTATAAATGATTTTTTTTCATTTTCAACGAGGAAGAAATTTAGAAATTTCGATTTAAAGTTCAGCCGGTGAGCCGTCAACCCCAAAACGTAGTCTTCAGTCAGGCAGTCTTGTCTTAGCAGCTGGCCATCTTGTATCTTTAATAAAGTTTGAACCAGTTTTAGGCTAAAGGCAGTTCCAACACCTGCAGATGGAACACCCGCACCCAGATGGTCTCGGACCAGCATATCTTTCGAATGAGCTTCACTGAATTCATCACAGTAAATAGCACCAGTCCAGTCGTTCCATTTTCGTGGAAGAGAAAAAACAGGAATCTGTAAAAAACAGTAATTTTTTGAAAAGTAATTTATCAACTTAAAGGCATACGGATGGATTAAATCTTCAGAGTCGTGCAGCACAAATAAATCAAACGGTGCGCCTTCGGTATTTGAAATAATTTTTTGTGTCATTTCGTTGAGCATTTGACCCTTGGTCGTTGGGCCGGGCACAGAATTTACAATAACATGCACGTTGGAAAACTGAATTTCTAAGTTTCGGCCTGCAGCCCAGGTCAAATCGTCATTTGGATAGACGCCAATAAAGAAACTATAATTGTCGTACTGAATGTTTTGCACGTTCCCGGCGATCATGCGTTCGATGACATCAAACTCTTTCCAATTAGCAATCAACACAGCAATTTTTTTTTCAGCAACGTTTTGAATTTCAGTTTTCAAAGCTTCGTTCAACGCGAGTGGTTTTAATTTATAAAAAAAAGCATACAGATCGATAAATAAATCATCGATCATAAACAGGGTAACAAATACAGCTGTGGCTACGGCCCATATGAGTAAAATATATTGGTACGGGTGAAACAGAACTTCATTCATCGCCATTCACCGTAAATAGCCAGTAGAGCACGAACGTCTTCGGCGGTATTGGATAAAGCATTTTTATAAACTTGCAATTGAACAGAAATGTTTGAAAATTGCTTTTGTATTTTTATACCGTGGCGAAGCTCTTGGTAAGACTGCCCGAAGCTTGATTTGGGGTAGTCTGCTGCGGCAAGTTCTAAGTATATACTCGATTTTAAGTTGGATTCGGTGATCCAGTACTGAGCCCGTGACCACGCTGTACTTGCTAAAGAGTCTTGGCTGATTGAAGGGATATAAAACGATTCTAAATAAAGTTCCCAGTTGTACCTGGGGCTTTCAAAGGCAAACGGAAGATTGCCTGAATTAAAATAATAAAAGCCCAGTCGTGATTCATTCCGATTTACCTGCGTATTTTCTTGACCGTAAGTGTGTTTTTGAAAGCGTTGCTCGGCACGAAAGTAAATCTGGTAAGGCAGCTGAATGTTCACTCCCAGGTGTAAACCCGTTTTTGAATCATTGTAGGCTGAATCTGTTGCTGCAATTCCAGTGAAATGGGATCCAAAGTATGGCTTTGGCGAAAGATAAGTCGTCGTAAAATTAAAATTTTGATCAATGCGGTTTTCTGTTTGAGTTAAAAGATTTTGTTTGTGTACGGTTTCGCTAACTAATGAAATTGAACTTTCAAAAGCCTGAACCCCTGTAGTTATATGCATGAAAAGAATTAATAAAAATATATTTTTTAATAATTGTTTGATACAAATCCTTTTTGCTGGATAATGAGTGATCGGTTGCAAGAACCTACGCTTTTTTTAACTGGGTTGAAAGTAATAATATGTTGAATAACTTTAATACGACGAACAAGCCGAATTTTTTGAAGAATATTCCAAGACTGACATTCGTCTTTGGAACCAGGCCCGAGATAATAAAAATGTTTCCGGTTATCAAGGCCGCTGAAGCAAAAGGGTTTGCTGTAACGACTATTTTTACAGGTCAGCATCGTGATTTATCTGAAGCTTTGTTTAGCTTTTTTAACTTAAAAATTTCATACAATTTAGATCTTATGAGTCCTAAACAAAGTTTGAATTCACTTTCTGCAAAACTATTAGAAAAATTTTCATCCATGTTGACTCCTGAATTAACGGATTTAATTCTTGTACAAGGTGATACGACTTCGGCAGCTATGGCTGCATTGGCCGGTTTTCAAAATCATGTGCCCGTAGCGCACATCGAGGCAGGGCTTCGAACTGAAACAATCAACAGCCCGTTTCCAGAAGAATACAACCGAAGGCTGGTTGCTTTGTCCGCGAAGCTTCATTTTGCACCCACCGAGGATGCAGCCCAGAATTTACTTCGTGAAAAAATAGACCCATCCAAGATTATTGTTACCGGAAACACGGGAATAGATACCCTGATCTGGGTGACCAGCCAATTAGCGCCGGCAAAACTGCCACTAATATGTGAGGGTAAAAAAATTATTTTGTGGACGCAGCATCGCCGTGAAAGTTTCGGCGCGCCATTGTTATCGTCTTTTCAAGCACTAAAGCAGTTAGCTCAACGAAAAGATGTTTTGATTGTATTGCCTTTGCATCCGAACCCGAAGGTGCGAGACATTTTCAAAACAGTTTTTGGATCAGCTGATCCTGGGTTTTACGGCGATACATTGTGGGTCACCGAGCCCCTGGATTACGCGGCAAACATCAATATCCTGCGCCAATGCCACTTTGTTATGACTGATTCAGGTGGGCTTCAAGAAGAAGGCCCCGTACTTGGTAAACCCGTCCTGATTTTACGAGAATCCACCGAGCGCACCCAAGGCATCCTTGCCGGAGCAGCAAAACTGGTGGGCACTAATTCGATAAACTTAGTGCAGTCAGCAGAAACCATGCTCGATGATTCGGAAGAATACAAAAATATGGCTCAAGCAAGAATGCTTTACGGCGATGGTTTTTCCAGCCAGCGAATTGTTGATTCCGTGGCGAATTACTTCTTGGTTTGACAAATTTTGTTCTGTTTTTGTGAGTCCCCCGTAATCGATAATTTACGTAGGACTCAGCTGCTAAAAACGTACATAAGTTAAACAGGTAATCTTTACCGCAGTCCAAATCATAACATCTATGAACAGACAGCGAAACCAGCTAAATTAGACTCTATTGAAACTGTGAAAACTGTTTAAAAAGGATGTTTTATGACTAAAAATGTATTTGCTGCGATCATTTTCATTTTGTTTCAGCAAGTGGCGCAGGCTCAGGTTACTATCACAGACGAGAACCTAAGTGTTTTTGCAAAATATTACTCTGCTGAATTCACAGATATCATCAATCAGTCTTTACTTGAAAAAAAGACCGCTTACATGATGGGCGGTACGCCAGTTTCAGATGCTTGTGTCACTTTAATGAATAAAAACCAAATGGTTGGTAACGTGGGAGCAGCGGTTTACACCGAGTTTTCTGGGCGATCTCAATTGTATCCAAATTTGGTAGACGGTGGGTCGGTCAATAAATACTGCAGAAAATATCCAGAAATGAACAAACAGCAAAAAGCCTTAGTTTGGGTTTTTATAATGACAACGATGGCCCACTTCGAAAGCTCTTGTAATGAAAAGGCACGGGCACAGGGGCCCAATGGAATCGCTTATGGGTATTTCCAGCTGCACAAAGGTAAAGAAAATCTTTATGCCCCGGACGTGAAATCTTGCGTGAAAAATGCCAGCACCAGCGCTGTATTATCAAGTAAATGCGCTATGGGTATGCTTGAAAAACAAATGAACAGTTCTGACGGAGAACTTTTTAGCAATAAGTCGTATTGGGAGGTTCTTCGCCCGCGCGGCCCGGCAGATAAAGCACGCATTATCGCCAAGGCCCTGTCGCGGTCGTCGCTTTGTAATCCAAAGACAATGTAGTTTGAACTATAAGGAAGATCCCAAAGATTCCAAGCGATCTACGTGATCTGAGCCTTCAGTCTTCACAATTTTATTGTATATTCCCAACAGTAAAAACGACGGCACCCACAAGCCAACAAAGTTAGCGATGTCTTTTCGCTCTTTGACGAATGCAAAGGCTATGGATAAAGCCATTGAACCCAGTGCTAAACCCAAATACCCCACAGATGGAATTTGTGCCGTTACTTTTTCAATTTTTTTCGTCAGTTCACCTTCGACGGGTTGCTTCTGATTGCGAAATGCCTGGCCTATTTTGTCTGTTATAATTTTTGATGAGTTTGATTCATTCTGCATTTTGTCTCCCTTTAAAAATAAAGGTAGATGCAATGGCTTAGCCAAAAACAGAAACGTTAAAGAAATTAAAAAAGTTAGTTTGTTTCAGACAGCAGCTTTTCAGCGCCAGACATTTGTAGCCACGTTTTTTCAGAAAAAAACAAAATTAACCCAAGACCAGGAACTAAAAAAAGAGTGAGCGAAAGTGCAAACAAAATCCAAAGTTTTGTTTGCAAATCTTCAGACGGATACAACCAGATGCTTGATACCATGACGCCAACAAGACCCAACGTCATCAATTGCAATGTCACCAGCAGAAGTACCGCAGCCAGCAAGCTTTGGCGAATAACCTTCAAAGTTTTCAAATAAGTAACGACCACTTTTTTTTTCACCTGGCTAAAAAAATAACGGTAGGCAAATTGCCCCAGAAAATAGGAAAGAATTTGCTTCAGCCAAGAAGTCATTTCGATGTGTCCTTTTTGTCGTTTTTGGTATTGCCGAATAAAGAGCCAACAAAAAAGGCAATTATTCCAACGATTGCTAAAGTCAGCCACGGGTTGTTGGTGATTTTAGCTTCAATATCTGATTTTGATTTGCTAACTTGGGTATCAACTGTGGACTTAAAATCTGTGATCAGCGGCTTTAGATCATCCATATTTTTTTTAAGCTCGGAAAAATCTTTTTCGAACACTTTTTTCATGTCGTTAACCTTAGACTGTCCGGCTTTTTCCAAAATTGTGATAGCTTCAGTTAAAGTTTTTGCATCTTTGATGTCTGACATAAATATTCCTTCGGGTTTTTTTCAAAAATTTAGTTTTGAAAACTTTAGTTAGCTCTTTTTATTTGCCTTGGCAATTTAAAATGGCACATGCTACATCCCCCATCAGGAGAATTCTTTATGAAATTATTAATCGCAGCACTTATTTTAATGACGTCCGTGGCACAAGCAGGCACTTCAAAAACCAAATCTTTCGACGAATTAAACCCGTTTGCAAAGAATATTGAAGCAACTCTGCAAGAGATGGATGCCGATTATGAAAGTGAAACTGGTAAGTCAGCATTTGATTTTGGTTTAGATATTCCAAATTTTTTCGCTCCTTCTTGTTATCAAAAGTCGTGTGAAGTTTATGCTCAGATCGTAAAATCAGAACAAAAATTATATCTGTTCGTAAACGGCGTGCTACAAGGCAGCTGGTTAGTTTCAACGGGTGATAAAGATCACGAAACTCCTTTATTGAATCAAAACCCAAACGGTCGCATTTACGACGCTTACACATCTAAGAAATTTCCAGGCGGCGATTACAAAGGTTTGGGCAATATGCCGTATGCTGTATTTATCAAAGGCGGATTTGCAGTTCACGGAACTGCACAGTCAAACTGGCCGAAGCTTGGCAGAAAAGCTTCTCACGGATGCATCCGTTTACACCCTGACAACGCTTTGTATTTTAACCGTTTGGTTCGTGGCGCGGGAGTGAATAACTCTTGGGTTTCTGTTCAATAATAAAAATCTTCCAATTATGCCCCGGTTTTTTTATCTGTGGGCTTTCCTTCGCTGGTCTTAACCTTGCAACTTTTTTTTGAAGAAGGGCTTTTGCCTTTCCTTCAAAAAAAGGAGTTAAGATCATGTCTGAAAACAAATATCCAGATAACGCATCCCTTCCGCCAGCACCAACATCAGTTAAAATTGAAGTCTCAGGTTCTAAAGAAATAAACGATGAATTCGAATTTGACGAAGTGAAATTCAATCTCGATTTTGGAGATCTGGGTGATTTCTTTTGTGAAGGCAATTCTATTTTCACTTTTAGTGAAGAGCTGGGAATTTCAAATGCCACAAAGTAATCGTAAAAGTGATCGTCAAAAAGACATTATATCTGAGCAAGAATTCAATAAACGAATGAAAAATGTCTCATCGTCTCCAAGAAACGATAGCCGAGGTGACTCTGAACAAGACACCGGTGCCGAATACATGATGGGCGTCAACTTCACCCCCGATGAAGAAATTGGTGTAAGTCATGTGGATGAGGCCGGAGAAATCATTTACGCTGATGACAAATCCACGGCAGCCAGTGAAACACCCAGCGATATTAATCAGTCCAGTGATGACCCCGAAGTAAAGCTTCCCCCCACCGCAAGAGTAATTTCATCGCAAAAACCATCTCCATCAGCAGATATGCACAAGCGTTCCGATACGAATTAGTTTTTTGGGGATACTTGCTTTTTGAAAAATGAAAAATCATGGCTGCTAAGTTTTTCTGCAAGCGCGGTGCGGCGTTTAAAAACTCGTTGAATCACGTCGTCACTTCCAATAGATTCATCAACGGAAAGCTGGTAGAGCGGTTGAATACACCAGTCTTGAAAACTGGCAGCCCTTCGCGGGGCTCGAGGGTTCGAATCCCTCG
>JAYTPC010000116.1:0-13419 GCA_043747425.1 Bdellovibrionales bacterium | reverse complement strand
AGTATCTGAATCTATCAGGCTGAATAACGGAGTTTATAAAATGTGTGGAATCGTAGGTTACTTAGGTTATCAAGATCCGAAAAAAATTATTATCGAAGGCCTTAAAAGACTTGAGTACCGTGGTTACGACAGTGCTGGTTTAGCCGTCATTCACGAAGGAAAAATAAAAACTATTCGTGCTGAAGGAAAATTAAAAGCCTTAGAAGACAAAGTAGCCCAAGAACTTTTTAACGGCCATTTGGGCATCGGTCACACTCGCTGGGCTACCCATGGTGCCCCGGTTGAACGAAATGCCCATCCGCACCAAGTTGGCGATATCAGCCTAGTGCACAATGGAATTATCGAAAATTATTTAGACATCAAGCAAGACTTGTTAACCCGTGGCGCTGTCATCAAATCGGACACAGATTCAGAACTTGTTGCTCATTTGGTGAATGAACAGATTTTAAAAACCAATAATTTATTTCAAGCCGTGAAAAATACACTGGGTCGTTTAAAGGGCGCTTTTTCAATTGTTGTCATCTGGGAAAAATCACCCGATGAACTGGTCGCTTTTAAAGATGGACCGCCGCTGATTGTAGGTCTTGGTGAAAAAGAAAACTTTATCGTCAGTGACGTGCAAGCAGCACTTCAGTACACGAAAAATTATGTATATTTAAAAGACCGTGAAATTGTTCACATTCAAAATAAAGAAGTGCGCTATTTCTCTGCTGAAGGAAGTCCGATTCAAAAAGAAGTAAGCACTGTCAACTGGAACACAGAGCAGATCGAAAAAATGGGCTTTAAGCATTTCATGCTGAAAGAAATTTACGAACAACCGCGCGCTGTTGCTGCTGCGATTCAACCACATCTGAATCCAGAAACTCACCAAATCGAAATTAAAAATCTGGGATTTAAAACCTCTACAAAAGAGCTGTTTAATTCTATTGAACATATTTTATTCGTTGCCTGCGGCACCAGTTATTATGCTGCACTAGTCGGTAAGTATCTGATTGAAAAAACCAGCCGAGTTCCGGTGGATGTCGATATCGCCAGTGAATTCAGATACCGCCAACCCATTATACAAAAAAACACTTTGGTGATTACTATATCACAAAGTGGTGAAACAGCAGACACACTTGCAGCTTTACGTTTAGCAAAAGATCAACATGCAAAAACGTTAAGTATAACTAACGTTCCACACTCTTCGATTGACCGTGAAGCCGAAGGCCATCTGTACATGAATTCTGGAGTTGAAATCGGAGTTGCTAGCACGAAGGCTTTCACAAGCACTTTAGCTTTATTAAATTTGCTAGCGTTAGAAATTTCCAAAGCTCGCGGAGTATTATCCGTTGAGGCCGAAAATAAAGCGGTTAAAAATTTACTAGCTGTTCCAAGCCAATTAGAAACTGTGTTGGCATTTGATAAATATTTTTCTGAAGCGGCTGACAAGTTGAAAGAATTTAAAGGCTTTTTGTACTTAGGCCGCGGAGTCAGTTATCCGATCGCCATGGAAGGAGCTTTAAAATTAAAAGAGCTCGCATACTTGCATGCAGAAGGTTACGCCGCAGGTGAAATGAAACACGGTCCACTGGCTTTGATCGATTCTAGAATGGCCATCGTTGTTGTTGCCCCGACAGATGACCTGATTGAAAAAACGGTCAGTAATTTACAAGAGGCCAAAGCACGTGGTGGGAAAATTATTTCTATCGGTACTGGTGAAAATGAAGCTTTAAAATCTATGAGCGAATATTATTTATCTTTACCTATTGCCGACTGGATGACGAATCCTTTGATTGCAACCGTGCCGCTACAGTTAATGGCGTATCATTTGGCAGACAGTTTGGGGTTAGATGTGGATCAGCCTAGAAATCTTGCGAAGTCTGTAACCGTCGAGTAAATTTCGCATTCAACAGTTCGGTGTACCCTAGAACCTGATCAACAAATAAAACGGTTTCGTGTCCTCTGGCCGCACCAAACGTCAACTCAGGTAAATATTTTTTATGACTTAGTAGTGGCAGTACTTTTTTGAACTGCACCCATCTATTTGCATCCAGGTTTAATTTCTTAGCCAACCTGCGCGCGTCTCGCAAATGAGCCCAACCCATATTGTAGGCCGCCAGTGCTTGAGCCCAGCGTTCATATGGAGCTAATTCTGCAGACGTTTTGTCATACAAGTATTTCAAATAAAAAGTTCCGCCGCGAATACTTTGTTTTGGATCTTCACGGTCGTCGACGCCAACTTGTTTGGCTGTTGCGCGCGTCAGCTGCATCAATCCTTTAACTCCCGTATAGCTAATGGCTTCATTATTCCATTTAGATTCTTGGTAAGCCACGGCAGCTACTAAAGTCCATGGCATTTCATAGACACGCGCATTTTTTTCGAAAGCCCTTCGCCATTTTGGTAAACGCTTTTCGATATCTTTCTGAAATCTGTTTTGTTCCAACATCGACATTTTGAAATCAACAGATTCGTATCGATCCCAAAATTTCCGAACTTGTTTTTGACGGACTAAATTTTCAAACCACTGATGTATCAGTTGATTCAGCTGAGTTAAGTCTTCACGAGTGATCCAAGCAACAGCTTCAGCTCTTGCCGAATTCCAAACTTTTTTAAGTTGGGGGTAATGCAAAGCAGCCTTTGAAGCCAAACGAGAATCCGTCAAAAAACAATGGCCCGAAATCAAAAGACTATTTCTAATGAGTTCCTGCGCAGGTTTAGACGTCGCAACCCAGCGCAAATGTTTGAATGTCGAATTAAAGTTTTTTGATTTGGTCGCATAAAAATAATTTTCAGGAATATAAAGTTTTTTAGCGTTATCAAGGGCTCCGCCACAAATGACTGACAAGTGCAAATCATCGTACACCATCGTGTGATGACCTTGAAACTCTGTCTTAAGCAGCGGGGTACGCGGAAACACCAAATCCACTTTTTCGTCTTTTAACAATTCTAGTGCTTCGCTAACAGTTTCAAAAGCAACAAACTGAATTTCAATTCCACGCGTATTTGCAAAATCAAAAATCAAATCTTTTTCAAGGCTGTGGGTAAAAAGATCTTGCTGTAAAGCCACCGTTAAGGGGCCAGAGAACTTCACTGAAGCTGCATTGGCTGACGGAGCAATAATTATAAAATTATTGAAGAAGTTGTGGCAGCCATCAATCGTAAAAAGCGTACTTACGAAAAGGACCACCGGCAGTAATAACCGTTTTAGGAATATGTGCATAAAGGATGATCTTTTTAGTATAACTGCTTAGAAGGGTCACTCGGATTGCGCGAAAGTTTAGAAAGTTTAAGGGCATAAAAAACCGTCGTCCTATATTTAGGTTTCAGATTGAAATTAGGGCATATAAGGCTTGTTGATTCGGCCATTTCTAAATCAGGGTTAAGCCAGTTTTGCAATTTTTTCCAAGGGGTAATCATGTTTTAGGGATACCGTTCACTTTTTAGTCCATGGCGTAGTTCAGTTTTAGATTTGATTCCACGACGTTAAAGCCGCGCGAGCGCGTTCGATTTGCTTTTGTTTTTTCTCTTTTTTGTCTTTCAAGTCTTCTGGCCATGGCGGTATCAACGAGAAATTAATATTTGTCGGCTGAAAGTGATTGGCTCTGAACGGATCCGTGATGGCTTCAAGCAATGATCCCATTGCAGAGTCTCTTGGTGGCGGAGAAAAAGTTTCATCGCTGACTTTTTGTTTTATAAAATGGGCGACCAACAAACCGATGCACGTGGATTCAAAATATCCTTCAACTCCGGTAATTTGCCCTGCAAAAAATAACCACGGATCATTCTTGCTGCTTAAATCTTTATTCAAGCGCTTTGGTGAATTGATATAGAGATTGCGGTGAATGCTGCCTAATTTTAAAAATTCTGCATTTTCTAAACCGGGAATCATCCGAAAAACACGCGTTTGCTCAGCGTACGCCATGCGCGTTTGAAAACCCACCATGTTGTAAGCAGTACCCTCTTTGTTATCTTGTCTTAATTGCACAACCGCAAACGGATATCTGCCTGTTTGTGGATTCGTTAATCCTACCGGCTTCATCGGACCAAATCTTGGAGTCTGAATGCCTCGTTCAACCATAGTTTCAATCGGCATGCAGCCTTCGAAAAAATCGGTTGTTTCAAAATGTTTGGGTTCAATTTTTCTGGCGTTCTGTATTTCTTCAATAAATTTAAAATACTGTTCTTTATCAAACGGACAATTAAAATAATCGGGAGTTCCTTTGTCATAGCGATCGGCTTTCCAGGCAATCTCTTTGTTGATGGAATCGGTATCAATAATTGGTGCAATAGCGTCAAAAAAATAAAGAAAATCATCACCAAAATGTTTTTGTAAACTTAAGGATAAATTTTCGTCAGTTAAGGGCCCCGTAGCAATGACAGCTGGCCGCGGAATTTCATCCAAACTATTTACAATTTCGTTTTTAATTTCAATCTTCGGGTGCGCTTTTACCAAGGCTGTTATTTTTTCTGCGAAAATCTCACGATCTATTCCCAGCGCTTGCCCAGCGGGGACCGCATTTTCCTTTGCTATTCTTAAAATCTGACAATTTAATTTTTCGGCTTCCCACTTTAACTGTCCAGTTGCGGAATGTTCGCCAAGGCTACCGAAAGAATTTGAACACACCAGCTCAGCAAAATTAATTGTCTTGTGCGCCGGTGTTTGTTTGACTGCACGCATTTCATAAAGCGTGACTGAGAAACCCAGATTAGCTAATTGAAGAGCACATTCACTGCCAGCTAAACCGGCGCCCACCACTGCTATTTTCTTAAGGTCCAGTGATTTAGATGAAGAAGATTCAGGGTTTAGTGGCATCAGCAGGGTTTAGACTTTTCATTCGAAAAAAGCAATCGTTTGTGTTATTTAATATGCATGTCTCAGAACGATTATAAATCTAAATTTCAGTCAGGCGCCGAAGTTTTACAAAAGCTGCTGGAGTCTCAGGTAGGTCCGGTGTCGGATCAGTATTTAAGATGGAAGCTGTGGTTAAACTGGAAAGACATTGTCGGACCGACTGTTTCGGCACACTCAGAGCCCATTTCCTACAGAAACGGTTTGCTGTGGCTGTGGGTAGAAAACTCAGTATGGATGCAGCAAATGGGCTTTATGGCAGAGACAATGAAAGAGGCTATAAACAAAAAATTTCGCCCCGGTTTCGTCAAAGAAATTCGCTTCACACAAGATCGTCGCCAAGTGCCTTCTGCTGAAAACGAAGTCTTCCGCGACCAAGTCAAAAAATTCCTAAAGTAAACACGCGCTGTTTTATATATTGATAGCATTTTGTAAGCAGGCGTTGAGGATAACTTAAGATATCTATTCTAAATTGTTACGACGATCTGAAACGATCACCTTCAAAGTCTCAAAGCACGCTACAGTCCATAGTCTCATTCAGAACCCTCGTTCTCAGAATCCTTCTTCAGAATCTTGCGCCGACTTTTACTAGCCACCAATTTCTTTGGGTATCGGTCACGCCTCTATTTTGCACTTTCTTTGCGTATGAAAAAAACAATCTCTACCCAACAGCAAAGTTTTGGTAATTCGCCACGTAAAAACAAACACGTTCATGGTGGTCAGCACCGAAAAAAACGATCTGGTCGTGGATCTCGGCCGCTTTCTACAAAGCAATCCCATCACATCGTTTTCAAAGTGCAAAAAGAAAATTTAGTAAATAAAAGTTTTCGTCATCCAAAAAATTTTGCTTTTGTGCAGCGGCTATTGAACCACTTGTTAGCAAAATCTAGCAGACGCGCCAATTTTCATAACTTTTTTCGAGTTTTTTCAGGACAGATCGCTCAGAATCTAAAAGTGACCGATACCCCAAAAAGTAAAGAATCCATTCGTGGAAGAGCTATACGGCTTTGGGAAAGTAGGCCTTTTACACGCATTGTGATCGGATTTAAGAATTTGGCCGTTACTAAAAACTATATTCAGCTGAATGAAAAAGAAGTTACTGGATGCATTTCCTATCGGAAGCAGCGTTTAAGGGGAATGCTTGAAAAAGACTGGAAAATACTTTGGAGTTAGGCGAAAAACCTACTCTTCCACAGAAGATTTCAGTATCTGCTTCATCTGCTGATTTTTTTGACCGGCACCTAGAATGCTTTTTATGCGTTCGTGGATTGAACGGTCGTTAATCAAGGCGCCTAAAGTCCCATCGCCACGATCTATTTTGTCCACCACGCGCTCTAACTTCGTTAGCGATCTGTCCAGACTTCCGGTTTTCAAAGTGCTATTTAGCCTTTGAGATACTTCTGACAAATTTCCAGCAGTTGAGTCTAATTTTGCTATCAATGATGGAATTTTGTTTTGAGCAGTCACTGAATGCAACAACTTTTGAAAATCGCTAATGGCATCGAACAGCTTTTCACTTTCATTTCCACGCTTATTAAGCACAGACAAAATATCATTGCCAAAATCTGCTGCGATTTCATCATTGTGCTGCAAATATTCATTTATATTAGTTCCTGATGTGATAAATAAAAATTTATCTCCAAGAGCCCCTTGCGTTCGTAATTCAATACGACTGTCTTTTCTGATTTTATTTTTATAGATAGCATCTATTCGCACTGTTACTTCTACTGAATTTCGGTCGCTATCAAAACGCATTTGGTCAACGTTTCCTACCTTAACTCCGGAAAGTGAAACCAAGCTGCCTTTGTTAAGTCCTTGTACCGAGTCAAAGTGGGCTTTTAAAAGAAAGATATCCTGAAAGTAAGACTTGTTAGAGCCCAAAGTAAAAATAGACCCTAGAAGCACAAATAATCCGATCGCTAAAAATAATCCGACTTTGGTTTGTGTCATATAATCTGTCCTTCAATGAATTGATTTATCATGCTGTTTGGAGTGTTTTTCAGTTGAGCAATGGTACCTTGTTCTATTATTTTTTTATCTTTCAAAAAAGCAAACTTATCACAAACTGCGAATGCCGTCGGCATATCATGAGTCACTAAAATGGAAGTAACCCCTTTAGTTTTTAAGCGCAGAATTAAATCTTGAATTTTTTTTGTGTTGTACGGATCTAAACCGGCCGTAGGTTCGTCGTACAAAATAATTTCAGGTTCTAGCATCATGGCTCTAGCAAGGCCAACGCGTTTTTGCATACCCCCAGAAAGTTCACCTGGAAATAAATTCTCGCAGTCATACAGACCAAACTCATGTAGCTGAGACATAATTTTATCTTTGATCTGTTCTTTAGTTTTTAATGTGTGCTCTTTCAACGGATATGACAGATTTTCAAAAACTGTCATGGAATCGAACAAAGCTCCACCTTGAAATGCATACCCAACTTTCTTACGCACTTCTAGCCACTCAGATTCAGAGAAACCAACAACTTCAACGTCATTAATTTGAATAGATCCGGAGTCTGACTTTTCTAGGCCGATTAAACTTCGAAGTAAAACCGATTTTCCAGTCCCAGAACCACCGACCAGTCCAAGACATTCGCCTTTTTTTACATAAAACGAAACGTTTTCATGGATGACCTTAGAACCGAAACTTTTTTTGAAATGGTTCACTTCAATTACAGCCATTTTTCAAATATCCAAAATAGTTTTGCTAAGAAAAAATCTCCAACCAAAATCAGTAGCGAAGAGGCCACGACTGCTTTGCGGGTTGCAATACCGACTTCTTGAGTTCCATTTTTCACTTGAAGTCCGAAGTAGCAAGATGGAACCGCAATGAACAGTGCAAAGAAAAATGATTTACCAAAGCCTGCAAGATAATCCATGATGTTCGAAGTTTCTATGACCCTTTGAAAGTAAAACTGAGTGTCGATGTTTAGTTCGTAAGTTCCAATCAACAGACCACCAAGATTACCCACAACATTTGCGAACGAAACCAAAATTGGTAATACGATCACGCATGCCAGAATTCTTGGAATAACAATGCGTTTTATCGGAGATGTGCCAAGTGCTCGAATAGCATCTATTTGTTGTGTTACCATCATCGACCCAATTTCGCTGGCAATTCCTGCGCCGACTCTGGCAGCTAACATCAAGCTTGTAAAAACGGGACCCATTTCTCGCAAAATTGTGGAAGCGACAAGACGGGGAACATAAGGCTTACCACCGAATTTTTCTAAGCCCATGCCATATTGAAGTGCCATCACCATACCGGTTGATGTTGCAGTAATTAGAACCAACGGCATTGACCGAACTCCAACCAGATAAATTTGATCTGATAAAAGTCCCCAGTAAAATGGCTTTTGGAATCCTTCACGCAGGCAATCTTTGATCAGAATAACGATGCCACCTAAAAAATAAAGTTGCTCTTCAGCCCAGTCTTTGAAAGATGAACCTGTGACAGATGTCATTTGAACGTTAAACTCTTGATAAAAAGCTCGAAGGTATTCTCATCAAGTTGCAGTTGTTCAGGTTTACCGGAAAGTGAAACAACATAGCCACAGTTCAATCGCTTAAATGAAACTGACTTGATCTGAATAGAATTGTTTTCGAGTTCACCATTCAGAATTCGTTTTAATGCAGGTTTGTTTTGAAATTGGATAAAGTTTTCGCTGACACGTTTAGAATTTTCAACAGACTCTTCTATAATACTTTGCAATTCACTTAAAGACGAGGTCAAACCATTTTGGCAGTCTGAAAAAATAGACAATACATTTCCGGATTCTTTGTTTTTCCAAGATGGGTAAACAGATTTAGTTAAGCGAACAAAAGGTGACTTAGGAGCTGTGTAATTAACTTCATTCGAAAAAGTGGGAGCTTTTTCCTTTAATAGGGAAGATACGCAGGACACCAAAAGAAGTGGAGCTGAAATCAATATCAATGTCGCTAAGAGATGTTTCATCATGGTGTTGTCTTTTAGTATGGCACATAAACAAAAACCGTCTAGTCTAAATCCCGGCAGCAGTTCTTTTAGACTGTCATTATTTTGTCGGACAACGCCAAAATAATATGGATAAATTTTCCTAGTCTCGAAAATAACAAGCAACCAGCTTTTTTACACCATGGCACTTGAAATGCTTTTTGTTTATTAGTGATGAAAATATTTAATTTATTATTTGTAATTTTATGTGTGTTTAATCTGCAGCTTGCCCAGGCCGTCGAGCTAAAAGGACTAGTCAAAAACCAAGGTGAAACCTTTAATTTTGAGCTAGCTGGACAAAAGAACTGGGACTATGATTTAAAAAGAGTCAAAGATAAAAAACAAACGAAGATTCAGCTTTTCATAAAAGCGGCAGATGAGAATTCAGTCAGTAGGATAGCACAAGTTGAAAACCCGTTTGTAGAAAGTGTTACCGTCAGCCGTCAAGTAACCCCAGGGCAATGGCTTGTTGAATTCGTCTTAAAAAATGAATCCGTTGATACTTTTGATTATCTAACAGATCAGCCATCAAAACTGATCGTCGACTTCTATATGAATGACAAATTAAAAAATGACTTGATTGTTCGCACAGATACAGAAGTTAGCAAAAGACAGAAGCAAGTAAAAGTTATTAAGACACCACAAGCTAAAAGCAGCTCAGTTTTAGAACGAAAGCCAGCTGAGGCTGATTTTTTGAAAATGGATGAACCCGGAGGCATTGAAACTTCGCCTTTATTAAAAACTGGATTGAGTGACGGTGCAGACTCTATCTTTGGTCGATTTGTAATACGGGATGTGGAAATTAACGATAAATCCATCTTAAGAAGCGACAACAATTACTACCTTAAATTTCCGATGCTTGAGATCGAATTTTCTTTTTGGACAATGATGAAGAAAAATCCCCCAGTGTATCAGTTTCAAGGAAGTACAACATCTGAAGAAAAACAAATTCAGTTACTAAAAACTCTTTTTAACAAAAAAAGATTCCTTGTTTACAAACAAACTGCAGAGTGGTTTGCAAATAAGTTTCCTGAATCCAAGTACTTAG
The DNA here is from genome assembly GCA_043747425.1 of Bdellovibrionales bacterium. GTDB lineage: Bacteria > Bdellovibrionota > Bdellovibrionia > Bdellovibrionales > Bdellovibrionaceae > Pseudobdellovibrio. Next base: position 3,570 of record JAYTPC010000116.1, on the reverse strand, counting down.
AATCAGTTGCATTCATGAACGGTGACGCTCTTATCGAGCTTTGGAGACAAGAAAAAAATGATAAATTTTACGAACTTGCTCAGTTTGCATATCTTCAAGCCATTCAAAAATATCCGAAATCAGTTTTAACAGAAAGAACATCCCTAATGCTGGGATTTTTAGCTTTGGACAAGTCTGACTATATGATGGCTATTCGTCGATTTACTAATCATATTGAGAATGAAAATTTTAAAAAACAGATCTCAAACGAATATGCCAAACTTGGGTTAGGTTTTAGTTATTCAAAAATAAACAAATTAAGTGATGCTGTCCAAGTCATGGAAGGATTAGAAAAAAGCAGTCAAAACAATCTAGTTCAGGCAGAAGCAGCATTTCGTAGAGCAGATTTTTATTTTGATGCCAACCAATATGACGTTGCGATTGATGCTTATAATTCAGCGCTTAAAAAAAATGAATCTTTAGCCTATCTATTTCCGAATACATATTTTAATAAGATGGAAAGTTATTTTTGGAAGAAAAAATACAAAGAGGCGCATCAGTCGGGTTTAGACTTCGCTAAAAATTTTCCTTCGCACGCTTATGCTCCTTATGCACTGACTCGTGTCGGTGAATTACTCGAAATCTTAGGAGCTGATCAATCAAGATCAGTGGGCTCGTTTTTAGAAACATACTTCAGATATGGTGATAGCCCCAAAACAGTAGTCGCCAGACTTCATTTGCTAAGTACGCGAATGAAAAGTATGAAGGACGAAGAAGTTCAGAAAACGATTTCAAAAATGAACGAACTTAGCCTTAAAAGTGAACTGCTAAATATCGATCAATTTAAAACAACGATGATCGCTGATGGTTTCACCCGCCGTATGGACCACGATAAGGCCATTGAAATTTTATCAGATTTTTACCAAAAAAATCCAAACCGTCCCGACGTCAAGCAAGTTACCAAAAGAATAACTAGAAATATATTTGATCAGATTAAATTCAATTCAGATTCTGGAAAACACCGGGACGTGCTAAAAATATATCAGAAATATTCAGACACTTGGTTAAAACATCGCGACCGCATAGACACTGATTTTTTCTTAGGTTTAGCGTATGAAAAAGCTGGCGAATATGATGTGGCCCTAGAAAATTATTTGCGCACTTTTGAAAACTTACAGACGATAAAAGGAACCGTAAAAGAAAAATGGGTTGCTGTCACCGAAGATGTTCCTTCCGAGGACACTTTGAATTTACGAATAGCAGATTGTTACTTTCAAAATAAAAAGTTTCAGCAGGCCTATCAACAGATCGAAAAAATAAAAAGTCCCCACTTGCTTTCAGAGCCTGATCAAGTGCTTCGCGTTCAGCTGGCATCAGATCTTTATGAACAAAAAGGTGATCTAGACACGGCCATGCGCTATTTGACTGAACTTGTTAGAGTTTGGAATGGCAAGCCAGAGCTAGCTGTAAATGCACTTTTGGATTTAGCAGATATGCAAAACAAAAAGAACAATCCTGAAGAAGCCCAAAAAAGTTTAGAAAAAATTCTAGAGATCTCTGAGACAAACAAAAAAGTAACTGCTAGACAAGTTATTCTAGCTGCGAACAGTTCAGCAGATCTGTATTTAAAAGAAAATAACGTAAATGAAGCTGCAAAAAAATACAGTCTTATTTTAGATCGTTTTGATGCTGAAGAAAATTTAGCTGAAGAGCGCTATAAATTAGGTGAAATTTATTTCAAAAAAGGCGAAATGAAGAAGGCTGAAAATGTTTGGTCAAAACTAAAGACCGACAAGGCTGCAGTTTGGATCAAAATTACTAAAAATAAACTTCAAGAGGCGCAGTGGAAAGATGACTATAAAAAGTATCTCAAGCGCATACCTGCAATGTCAAAAATCGAGGATCAGCAATGAATTCGATAAATTACGGATCAATTCAGGTGAAGTCTGCCGAAATGCTTTCAGTTTTGTCTCAGCTTCAAAATTTAAAGCAAACAGATGTTATTTTTATTGTGGGCTCAAAAGGGTCTGGAAAAACCACTTTAGCAGAATTCATAAAACAATCTATCTTCAAAAATTCAATGGTGCTTGTTTCAGATGAGTATCAAGAAAGTAAAAATGGTGGCATTTTTACGATTTCAAATGCGAAATGGTTTGATATTTCACAGGAAGTTGTTAACCCGAGATCGTTTCAGTTAATTAGGATGCCAAATTTAGATGAGCGTCGGCTGGATCTTGCAGATTTAGCGGATTTCTTTCTACAAGTGTTAAGTCTAATGCACAACAAACCCAAAGCTAAATTAACCGAAAAAGCTTTGGAAAAAATCTTACAGTACCAGTGGCCTGGTCAGTTTTACGAATTCGAAGCTATTTTAGAAAATGCTTTCATCAAAGCTGAAAATGGCTTGATCGAACCTGAATTTTTAACAATGGGGCCGATGCAGACAGATGTTGGTGTTCCAACGGGAATGAAACTTGAAGAACTTGAACGAAAATATATTCTTCAAACTCTTTATTTTGTTCATCAAAATCGCACAAAAGCTGCAGAAATTTTAGGAATTTCTATTCGTACTTTACGAAATAAAATTAACCAATACCGAGTTGAGGGTCACTTATGAGTAATTTATTTGATAAAACAACGGATGCTTTGTCCACTGCATTGAAAATGCGCCAAATGCGTCACAACGTCACATCTTCAAATATCGCTAATGCAGAAACTCCACATTACCATGCAAAAAAATTAGATTTTGAAAATGCTTTGGCGAATGCTCTGGATATGGATGGTATGAATGGTCTTGCGACTTCGAACAGTGAACATTTCGCATTAGGTAGCAAGCCAGCCGTTAGTCCAGAGCTTTACGAAAACCCAGATGTGGCAGTGAACAATGATGGCAACACGGTAGATCTTGAAAAAGAAATGTCTGCTTTGGCAGAAAATTCCATCATGTATAAAACGGCACTGCAGCTAATAAATAAAAAAATGGCAGCACTCAAGTATGCAATCAGTGAGTCTCGTTAATAATGTACTGCAAGTCATAAAAAATTATTAGCATAAAAAAGCAACGTAAAAATGTTGTAGAAAGAGAACTTGACGATGGCAGATTTTTTAACGGGATTTAGAATTAGTGGCAGCGGAATGGCAGCGCAACGTGCTCGTATGAATACAATTTCTTCGAACTTAGCTAATATAAATACGACAAAAACTGCAGAAGGTGGTCCGTACCGGCGTAAAGATGTCGTTTTTGAATCTATGCCGGATGTTCAGTCCTTCGGTGAAGTCATGGGTGCTAATGATCCGAAATCAGACTTCCAACGTGTTCAAGTTACTGATGTTGTTTATGATAAAAAAGCTCCGATATTGAAGCATGATCCGACTCATCCGGATGCGAATGAAGATGGTTACGTCGCTTATCCAAATATAAATCTTATGGAAGAGATGACCAACATGATACAGGCGACTCGCTCGTACGAGGCCAACGTACAGGCTATTCAGGCGACGAAAGATATGGCTTTAAGTGCCCTAGAAATTGGTAGATAATTAAAATAGGACTTTCAATTTAGGAGTATAGACCATGGATGGTTTAACAATTTC
>JAYTPC010000115.1:0-12369 GCA_043747425.1 Bdellovibrionales bacterium | reverse complement strand
TAGCAGTTGTCGCTCTTTTTTAGAACCATCACTTTCAATGATTTTCATGGTCATTAAAGCCGAATCATCTTTTGAAGAAAGTAGATTTTGCGATTTTTTTAGCATTTCCTTGGCCTCAGAATCCAAAGCAAATAAAGACATTGGCTTGAAAAGCACAAGAATCAAAGCCAGACCCATAAAGTGCTTTCTGAATTGATATAGCAAACTGGGTAGAAAAATAAGATCACCAAAAAGTGCGGCCATCACGGATAAAATCATATACTGTCCGAACATGCGGTTCATGCCGAAGTATGAAAACAGAAATACCACAAAACCCAGAACAACTAAAGTTGTTGCCAGCAAGCAAGGGTTTGATTCTTCTAACAAAGCTTTTTTAAGTGGAAAATAACTTTCATATTTATGTTTTCGTTGCAGTTTTAAAACTCTTCCTAGAACGTACACGGTATTGGTGAACGCTAGCCCAATGGCAATTGAAAAAATGATAGCAACACTTGGTTTCATAGCAACCTGATTTAGATTTAGAAAAATAAAAAGAACCAATGGTGGAATCATATTTGGCAAGCAAGCTAGTGCCGCCCATCTCCAGGATCGAAACACAAACGCCAGCACAATACCGATTGCCAAAAGCGCGTGCCAAAAATTAAAAACCAAAGCTTTTGAGACCTCTTGATTAATGGCATGAAACTGTGTTCCGAAACCAAAGAAAGAGACCTCTGACTTTGGAAACATGGTTTTCAAAATAGATACGATATTATCTTTAGCCAAGTTAATTTTATCAGAAGGCTGATCTTTGTAACGAACTTGAATAAGTACATTTTTTTGGTTCTGTGAAATGAAGTTGTCCAGAGGATTCTTTGCTGACAGCGAAAACATAAAGTTTTGGTCAGCCAGTTCGCCGACTGAAGCTGGAAGTCGTTGACCTGGGCCTTGCGACAAAGATTTGTAGAAGTCTGTGACAGAAACAACAGATCCGACGGAAGTTAAACCCTTAATTTGGCCGATAGCCGAATCCAATTTTTTCAAAGCAGCCGGTTTTTGCCAGTTGCTTCCATTGGTTAGCACGAAATTAGCCTCAAGTGTCCCGCCAAATTTTTGGTCTATGAATTCGGTTGTTACGCGAGTCTGCTGTCGATCTGGCAGATCATCTAAAATTCGTGAATTCCAATTGATCTGAGTCAAACTATAAAAACCAAAAATAAAAATAAATAAAGATCCTATCAAAATGGGCTTTCTGTTTTTTATTGACCACAACGACCAGTAGGCCGGCCTGTGTATCCAATCCCGAAACTCACAGGTTTTAAAAACGCCCAGCAGCGGCACCAAAGCAAGGTGAACCAAAAACCAAACAGCCAACGAGCTAATGCCGACGATAAGGCCATAATTTTTAATTAATCCGGACGAAGACGTTTGCAACATCAGAAAACCCATTCCTGTTGTTGTCACAGCTAGAAGGTTTTCCCAAAAAAGCTGACGATAAGTCTGCCATAAGTTTTTCGATTGCAGAAAGTGGGATTGTATATGAATCACCAAAGAAAGTGCATCCAGTGATATCAAAACTGGTAAAGTGGTTAACAAAACATTTAGAGAAACCCCAAAAAAAGCAAGTGATCCTAAAACAACAACATTTACAAAAATTAAGGTCACGAAGACGGGTATGACTGACGTTGATTTTTTGTAGACTAGAAGTAGTCCAGCTATGAACAATAAAAAACCTAATCCCAACGACCGCAGCAGTTCTTTTTTCAACAATACGCTGATGTCAGCCTGAACGACGGGTAGACCTCCATATTCCACGATGATTGCCGGATAATTTAAAGAAAAGTAACCCCTTAACTTTTCTGTGTAATCATGAATTTCAAGTGGGGTCGCTTCTTTTAAATTAAGAATCATCAAGGTCGCAGAGTTATCTTTAACCAATAAGTGAGGCTTTACGAAAGGATGCTTTTTAGAAAGCTGTTCTCGCTGAGCTAATGGTAGATTGTCGAAAATATTTCCCACTGAAACTTCATCTGTAGAACTGGCAGCCCCTTGAATAGAAGCAATAGACACAACAGATTTTAAGTTCGAATTTTCTGCAAACGAAGATTGTATTTGTGACAACAGCTTATAATTTTTATCTTGAAGCCAACTAGATCTATCAGTGGTTTTTAAAACCAAAAGCAAAGACAAGTTTTTATCAGCATGAAACAAGGTCCGTAGTTTTTGTTCTTGGACCAAAAGCGGGTGGTTAGCTGGATAAAATTGTTTCAAAGAATATTCGGTTTTAAGCTTTAGCGCGGCCACGCCGCACAGTGCAAAAAGTATCAAACATAGAAGACCCGTCAAAGTGTAAATGAATCTGACATTAAACAAGGCTTTTGCCTTAAAGAATTGTAACAATGCATTTAGTTTTAAGTTTAGTTGCATGTGTTTCCTGCCGAAAGGTCTAGTAATCAAATGAACAAAATCAAGATGATACTTTCATGTTTTATTTCGGCTTTTCTTACGCTAATTCTTAGTCCAGTTCTATCTGCGCAAGTGCTGATGGTAAGCCCTGTTTCTAAATGGATACCTAAATTTAATACCAATATAAAATCCTTTGTCTTCGAAATGGAGAAAAGCAGCCATTTCAGTTTAAAAATTCCTGAAGGATTGATTGAATCTACAGACGTTGACCTGACTGGTCGTTTTCGTATAATCGACTTATCACCAGACATTTCCACAAACCAATTTCATTTAGAATTCAGTTTGCAAGGCGCCGAGGTCCTGGCAAAAAATGTTAAAATTCAAATTTCTTCAAAACAAGACCTGGGTTTCGGATCTGCAACTGTCAATCTTAACGTAGAGTGTGCAGCTATATCTCTGCAAATTCTAGATTTTGAAAAGCTTTTTGCTAAAGTAAACAGAAATTTTCAGGTCATAGAATTAGCGACCAATATTACGAATGACTCTGTTAAAACAAATTTAATTGGCTGTACACAAATTCAAGGCTTAGGATCTGCAATTCAGGAAAAAGTACTAAGTTATATTCAAGTACAAATGCTTAACAGTCAGTTTCACCAATTCATTTCTGATGAAATTTCTTTGCAGTTAGGCAAAAAGTTAGAGGAGGTGGGAAAGAACTTTTTAAATGCAGAAGCAGGTTCTGAATCAATAGGGTTAAGCATCGACGAGAAGCTTGGCTTACGAGTATCTATCACCAACCCAGCGGCCAAGCCGTTTTCTGCAGACGAGTTAGCAGCTTTAACTGACACTCAATCCACCACAATTCTAATAAAAAAAGCATATCTTGAAAAAGTAACACAAGATCAGTTAAATTTTGAAATTTCAAAAAGGCCACTGTCATCAAAAATAAACACCGGCCTTCGAAAACTGACGTGTTCAAGGTGGGCTCAATTTTTTACTTGGCCAGCCTTATTAGCCTTGCCAAAATGTTTCGATTTGCAGATCGTTTCTGAAATTGAAAAAATAGAACTGAAAGATCCTGCGCGGATGAATTTTGATTTTAAAATAAAATCGTGGGCACGAGCATCCGATGAAAAAAAAGATATCGCCTTTTTTCAAACGACCAGCTCGGTTGATTTTTCATCTATGAAATCAAACATTTCCACTTTGAAGGCGAGACCGTTCCCTGAGTTCTTATCATGGTCTGGCAGATCTTCACGCATTTCCACCGGCGCGATCAGATCTGCATTGCAAGTTTATTTATCGGAACAACTTCTGAAACTGAAATCCAACCAGGTCAAGTTGAAACTATTTAATTTGTTCGACGCAAAAAAATCAAAATTTGTAAATGCGGAAACAGTTTTGATACAATTGAAAAACGATTAAAAATCATAGGCTAATTTCAGACTGACATTATCGTTTTGATCATAGGATTTAGCCAAGGTGCCATCCTGTGCGGCAATGACATTTACTGCTGCAATAGTTCTGAATAAATCAGTCCATTTTTTCTCATATCGTAAAGAGACCAAATAAGACGGGTTTTTTTCGTTGTAAACTGCGGCACCAGATAAAATATTTTCTGAACTTAGTTCGGTCAAAAAACCCAAAGCTACAGATTTCTCAAAAAAACCAAGAAGTGTCTCAAGTTCACTAGCGCTTTGATTTTTTTTCCACAAACGATTTATTTGTAAAAAATAGCGCAAAGTAGATCTGGATAAATTAAGACTGCTTTCAATGGATCCATTGCACGCGGAGGTTTCATTGGTCTCTTGAAAATAGTTTCTTTGATTTTTGCAAAAGACCTTAAATATGACGGGATCGAACACGGCAGAAGCACCAATGCCCATGTGTTCAGACCCGATCCAGGTTGTGTCCAGCTCTACAGGTGGCCTGACAACGCCAACTAATGGTGATATCGATGTCACATCGATGTTAAAATTTGGAAAAATTTGTGGAATCTGATTTGCTCCAGAAAAATATAAAAAGTGCAGATCAAACATGTCGAAAGTTAGTTTAAGAGTGCTACCAAGGTTATTCTCAAAAGGTTTTTTAAATTCTGAGTCGTTCCGGTATTTGTAGCTGATATTATCAGGAATTAAAAAAGTACCGCTTGCGTTTTGCACAGGCAAAGCATCTGTTCGTGGCCACCAAGGAGACTGGGTATCTGGTAAAATAGATTTGGAATTTTGCGGAATATAAAAAATCTTCCAAGCAACATGGTTAAAACTAGCACCAAGTAAGATTCCGAAAGAACTTAGATTTTCGCTTGAAAAAGGCTGACGAAAATCTTTGCCATGAATGACATCGAACAGATTATTGATATCTGTTCCCTCGGGAGTGTACTGCCAAAATCCGACCTGATAATCAAAAACAGATCCACCACCAAAAAAACCAAGCTGAGTGGGTATAACCACGATTTTCTTTTGATCTTGTTTCGATAAATGCACAAAGTTAAAAGTAGTGTTGTATTTCAGACTAAGACTACTAAATATTTCTTCGGATCCGTAAAGTTTTATTTCTAATTTGGAATAAAACTCAGCACTGTTTTTTGGGTTCAAATAAAAATACTGTGTTTCCTGGGAAACGGATAAACGATCGAAGCCAGCTTCTGCTGTTGCAGAAAACAGAATTAGTAAAAATTGAAAGAACAAGAGCATTTTCACAACGACTATAATCCTAGCAGCTTTTTTAACTCCGCTAAGGATTTTTTCACATTGATGCGGCCGCGAGTAGAAACCTGAAATTCATGACCCGCTTGGACATCGACTCCGCGCAACAGCGATACTTTGATTTGTTGAGATGTTGCATTCGGGTAAGCGCTCCACAAAAGTGCTGCAGCGCCCGCAGTTAAAGGTGCCGACATGCTAGTTCCGCTCATGCGTTCGATGCGATTTCCTGGAACGGTTGAATCAATATCTACACCAGGTGCAGCAACTTGAACTTTTCTAATTCCAAAATTTGAAAAGTTAATCATAAAATCATCAACTGTTGATGCTGCAACATTGATTTGATTAAGTAATCCAAACCCCGACGGGTAATCAGGTTGTTCGTCGACATTAATTCCGTTGCCACGACTGTCGCCGTTACCGGCTGCAGTGATTAGTAAAATTCCCCGCGCAGATAACGCTTCCATCGCCGATGCTAAACTTGGCAAACAGGGTGCACCACCCCAACTTAAATTCAGAATCTTAGCTCCGCGGCTAGCTGCGTAGTTCATAGCAAGAATGGCATCGCCAATATTTCCAGCGCCATCGTTTCCGATGAACTGCGCTGGAAGTATTTTAACTTTGGGTGCTACGCCTTGCACAGGCCCTTTGGAAAAATCCGCACCAACAATTCCGGCAACGTGACTGCCGTGTCGATTCGTATTTGGATCGTTTAGTTCTTGATTGAACTGAGCTCCTAAAAAATCATCCACAACTCCGTTGTTATCGTCATCGATATTGTTGTTAGCAATTTCGCGACTGTTGACTAAAATGTTTGGACGTAACTGAGCATGATTAACGTCTACCATGCCATCAATGATTCCAACGATAACGCCGTCACCAAGAATATTTTGATTCCAAAGTTCGGCCGCTTGAATCATTCCGGGTCCCCAGTTGATGGGTGCTGAGGCAGTCGATTGTTGAAAAGCCGATTGGTCTACGAAACTGTTTATCCGAACCACATGATCGGGGTCGACGTGTTTAATTTCATGAAGATTATCTTTAATAAATGTAGTTCTAAAATCTTCTAGATTTTTTCCGTGCTCGACGCTGAACGAGCCATTTTCCCATTCAACAACAAAGCGATTTTCAGAGGCTTCACCAAGACATTCTTTTGCGGTGACCGATACCGATTCAATCGTTTTCTTTTGGTTGCATGAATTCAAAAGAAAAAAAGCAGCAGTTAGAATACTAAGGACTTTGACAACATCCATGTTGACTCCATCACAAGATCATCTGGGATCTTAGAAATTAAGACCCCGCTGTGCTGTTGTGATGGTTAACTGTTCGGAAGTAATTCGTCTTATTTTGAGTCGAGATTAGGTCTGGCGACCTAGCCCAAGGTCTATACTTTGGTTACAAATTCTTTTAAAAATGAGCAGAACTTTTGTTCTACTTTTTTTGCGGTTTCGGTCACTTCAGAATGGGTTAGCTTGTTTTGTGAAATTCCTGCAGCTAAGTTTGTTATACATGAGATAGCCGCGACGCGAACACCCAGATGGTTTGCAGCGATGACTTCCGGAACCGTAGACATTCCCACGGCTTTTCCGCCGAACAATTTAAACATTTTTATTTCTGATGGAGTCTCATAAGTTGGTCCCGTAACACCCACGTAAATTCCCTTGTGGAAAAAAGTTTGCTGGCTGCGAAGGATTCTTTCAGACAAAGAAATAAGTTCTTTATCGTAGGCTTCGGTCATATCTGGAAAGCGCGGCCCAAGTTCTTTAATATTTGGTCCCATCAGCGGATTAGTCCCCATTAAATTAATATGATCTTCGATGATCATGAAATCTCCTGCTTTCATGCCATCGCCATAACCGCCAGCTGAATTCGTTACGACTAAAATTTCAATTCCTAATAGGGCCATCGTTCGTGCAGGAAAAACGACGGTTTCCATGCTATGACCTTCATAATAATGAAGACGACCTTGCAGCACCACGATTTCAGAATTATCAATTTTTCCAAAAATTAAATTTCCAGAATGGCCTTCGACTGTAGGCGGTATGAAGTGCGGAATTTCGTGAAATGGCAATGTTGATTCGACGGTCATGTGCTGAACAAAGTGTCCTAAACCAGATCCTAAGATAATTCCTATCTTCGGTTTAATTTTTGTTTTGTTTTTGATGTAATTGACGGTTTCAGTAAGTTTTTGGATAACCATTTTATTCCTTATGTTGTAGAACTTCATTAATTAAAAGATGTGGGTTGGGCTTTTGTTTGTCGACAACGAAACTGGACGCCAACATGTCATTGGCTTCTGCAAACAGATTTGTTTCGTCACCGTGAATTGTATAAATCACATCGCCAGCAGTTACAGCGTCACCAATTTGTTTATGAAATTCTATTCCGGCAGTTAAATTCAAAAGATCTGCAGACACCCGGCGACCAGCACGCAGAATAATTCCTGCTAAACCAATTTTTTCAACGTCAAATGAATCTAAATAACCAGAGTCGCTTGCAGCGTACACCTCAAATTTATTTTTTGCTTGCGGCAAATTTGTTAAATTTCCACCCTGAGCTGTGCACATTTCTTGAAATTTGCTAAGCGCCTTACCACTGACCAGAACTTCTAGAGCTATCTGGTAAGCTTCTGCCAAGGATTTTGTTTTTCCCGACAGAAATATCATCTGAGCCGAAAGCTGTAAGGAAAGTTCGCGCGTATCGGCATACAGATCATGACCAGCTGTTGAAATAAACTTTTTGTTCGACATGATTTCAACACATTCCAAAACTTCTAACGAGTTTCCAGAAAAGCGGCCTAAAGGCTGATCCATCGAAGTCAGTAAGGCAGAAACTTTTTTTTCGTAACTTTTACCGATGTCTATTAACGCCAATGCCAACTCGCGGGCCTGTGGCAATGTTTTCATAAATGCACCAGATCCAAATTTCACATCCAGGACAAGTCCATCAATTCCTTCGGCAATTTTTTTGGACATGATGCTGGCACAGATTAACGGTAAACTTTCTATTGTGGCTGTGACATCCCGAAGTGCATAGATTTTCTTATCCGCTGGACAAATATCAACAGTTTGCCCGATGAAACAGGTACCAATTTTTTTAGTCAGCTGAATAAATGTTTCAATACTGAGCTGAGTGTTGAAACCAGGAATACTTTCTAACTTATCTAAAGTTCCACCCGTGTGTCCTAGCCCGCGGCCAGAAATCATGGGCACATAAATTCCGGCTGCGGCAACGATTGGTCCCAAGATTAAACTGGTTTTGTCGCCCACGCCGCCCGTTGAATGCTTATCGACTTTAAAGCCAGGAATACTGGCAGTATCCACGGTAATTCCAGAGTGAAGCATGGTTTTCGTTAAAGCGACAGATTCAGCCTTCGACATTCCGTTAAAATAAATCGCCATCAGAAGTGCAGACATTTGGTAATCGGGAATTTCACCGCGCGTGTAACTTAAAATAAAAAACTGAATTTCTTCTAGAGATAATTCTAGTTTATTTCTTTTTTTCTTTATTATTTCTCTTGCTAGCATATTTAGTAGCCTGACTTTATTTCTTGGCCAGTCACCAAAAGCACACCAGAACTAGTTCCTAAGCGGCTAGCACCAGCCTGAATTAAAGAAACAGCACTTTCAAAACTTTTTATTCCGCCGCTAGCTTTTATAAAAGCCTTTTCGCCAACAGCTCTTTTCATCAACCGAATATCTTCCACGGTTGCGCCCCCGCCATTAAAACCGGTAGACGTCTTTACAAAGTGAGCACCGGCATGCACCGAAATTTCACACGCTTTGGTTTTTTCTTCATTGGTTAAAAGCGATGTTTCTAAAATCACTTTGACGGTATTTCCCTTTGCCACCCGCACGACTTCAGAAATTTCTTTTTCAACAAATGAATAATCTTTTGCTTTCAGCGCTCCGATATTTAAAACCATATCTATTTCATCAGCACCAAGACTGATAACCCGAGATGCTTCAAATGACTTTACTGACGTTTCAGTTGCGCCCAACGGAAAGCCAACGACACATGCCAGTTTTACTTTGGTATTGCGCAGAATTTCAGTGCACGTTGCCAAATGAAATGAATTTACACAGACTGCATAAAAATGATGTTCCAAAGCTTCTTCGCAAAGTTTACGAATCTGTTGTTTTGTTGCATCTGGCTTCAGCAATGTATGATCGATGAAGTTGGCTAGATCTTTTGATTTCATCCCTTGAAAATTAAAGCTTTTTTAATCTTCAAGCAACAGATGTATTTAAGTTGATAAACAATAAAGGATTACGCTGACTTTTTACCCTGCAGAGGGTTTAAATTCGCAGCAGGGTCATCCTTACCCAAGAACGTCTTCGCATCTGCGGAAGAGACAAGTCCTTTTTTGACCAAGTCTTCGACGTACTTTTCAAACAGAATCATGCCTTGTGCAGCGCTTGTTTGAATGATCGAAGGAATTTGATGAATCTTTGCTTCACGAATTAAATTTGCAATGGCTTTTGTGCCCTTCATAATTTCAAACGCGGCCACACGACCCTGACCATCAGCGCGAGAAAATAAAGCTTGCGCTACAACGCCGCGAAGTGATTCTGCAAGCATGGTGCGGATTTGGCTTTGTTGACCAGAAGGAAAAACATCAATAATACGGTCAATCGTTTTTGCTGCTGAACTGGTATGAAGTGTTGCGAAAACTAAGTGGCCCGTTTCTGCGGCTGTTAAGGCCAAAGAAATTGTTTCTAGATCACGAAGCTCTCCGACAAGAATAATATCTGGATCTTCACGTAGCGCTGCTTTTAAAGCATTCGCATATGTTTTTGTATGGGTTCCAACTTCTCGTTGATTGATCAAACATTTTAAATTGGGATGCACGAATTCTATAGGGTCTTCAACAGTCAGAATATGCCCTTCACGAGTCGCATTGATATGTTGAATCATCGCAGCTAGCGTCGTTGATTTACCAGAACCGGTAGGCCCTGTGACTAAAATCAATCCGCGATCGCAATCCACTAAATCAATAATCGTTGCCGGCAGATTTAATTCAGCAGCCGTTTTAATTTTTTCTGGAATTGTTCTGAACACAGCACCTAATCCACGACGCTGCATAAACACGTTACAACGAAAACGGCCTAAGCCTTCGACCACGTATGCAAAATCAAGCTCCCATTTTTCAACAAAAGATTTTTTTTGTTTTTCAGTAAGAATTTCAAAAATTAAACCTTGGATATCTTGATTGGAAAGTTCGCGATAATTTAACGGTTTCATGTCACCATGCAGCCGCAAATAGGGCGGAGCGCCACTTGTTAAGTGAAGATCTGAGGCTTTTTGCTCTACCATCAATCGAAATAGGTCATCTATTGTAGCCATAGTGTTCTCCAAAAATTGCTTATCGTACAATTCTTCGGTATGACTGTGTCAGTTTTCAACAGGGCCAATGTCTAAATAGTATTTTTTTGAAGCAGTTGGCGCTGGAAAGGTCGATATGGCAGCTGAAATTCTTATCAACGTCAGATCCCATGAAACGCGTGTGGCTTACGTTGAAGCTGGCGTTTTAATGGACTTAAAAATCGAAAGAAAAACATCACCGACTTTAGTCGGCACCATCCACCGTGGAGTCATCACTCGCGTACTTCCAGGTATGCAAGCCGCCTTCGTGGATATCGGCTTAGATAAAGCAGCGTTTCTTTATGTCGGAGATATTTTAACGGAAGATGCGAAAGAATTTTTTGAACATGATGAATCCGAAACAGAATCTTCGGACAATGCGGATGACCAACGGCCTTCGCGTGATATCAAAACACCAATTCAAGATTTAGTTAAAGAGGGCGATCACCTGATGGTTCAGGTGGCAAAAGATCCGCTGGGAACGAAAGGCGCGCGTATCACAACGCATATTTCACTTCCGGGTCGTGGAATTGTTTACATGCCCTACATCAAGCACACCGGAATATCTCGAAAAATTGAAGACGAAGGCGAAAAAGAAAGACTAAAAAAAATCATTCAAAAAATAAATCCCACCGGCGGAGTCATCGTTCGCACAGCCTCTGAAGGTGCCACCGAAGAATCTTTACGCTCCGACATTGAATACTTAGACCGCCTTGGAAAAGAAATTCAAAAAAATTATGAAAAGAAAAAAACTGCTGGCAGTATCCATGCAGAATTAGACGTCGAGCTTCGCGCGTTACGTGATTTGATGAGCGAACAAGTGACCACAGTATGGGTCGATGATGTCGAGGCCTTTAAGAAAGTTTCCAAATTTGTGACTCAGCTGATGCCAAAATATCGACAAAATATAATCTTGTATGAAGAGCGAAAACCGCTGTTTGATTTGTATGACATTGATTTAGAAATCTCTAGGTCGCTGGAAAGAAAAGTGTGGCTGAAGTCTGGTGGCTATATTGTAGTCGATGAAGCCGAAGCGTTAGTTGTCATCGATGTAAATACCGGCCGCTTCGTTGGTAAAAAAGATCTTGAAGACACGATTTTAAAAACCAATTTGGAAGCAGGAAAAGAGATTGCCCATCAGCTGCGGGTGCGAAATGCAGGTGGAATAATTATTATCGATTTTATTGATATGGAAAAACAAGTGCACCGCGATCAAGTGCTTTCTTCGTTAGCTGAAGAGCTTAAAAAAGATCGCAGTCGTACAAATATTATTTCTATGTCCGAACTTGGTCTTGTCGAGATGACTCGAAAACGCATTCGCCCAAGCTTGGTGAAAACTTTGTGCGAGCCTTGCAGTTACTGCGACGGCAAAGGCTATATTAAAAGAAAAAACACAATTGCGAATGAAATCTTCCGAGAACTTGAACGTGAAATCAGTATGGAAGACACGTCCAAACGTAAGGGGATCATCGTGCACTGCCATGCCTCAATCGTGGATTGGGTTTACGAAGTCGAATCAGAAACTTTAGAAATTTTGGAAAAACGACTGAACCGATCGATTGCCTTTAAAATAGAGCCTAAATACCACACGGAACAATACGAGATCTTCCAAGATAACTAAGTGGTTGAAATATATAAGGTTTTTTGCAAACAAAGACAGAAAGTCTAGTATTTCATAAGACGATTTCAAAACTCTTGAAAACAAAACAGGCTGTGAAACACTAATTCGTCCGAAAATAATTAAATCGGATTGACAACTCTGCTTAAGAAATGGCAAAAAAACAAATCTTGTCATGAGTTAAATACGAGTGAAAACTTCAAGCGGAGGAAAAATGTACGCTATTATTAAGACCGGCGGTAAGCAATATAAAGTTCAAGCTGGTGATGTATTACAGATTGAAAAAGTCGAACAAGC
>JAYTPC010000114.1:0-14244 GCA_043747425.1 Bdellovibrionales bacterium | reverse complement strand
CGCTGAAAAGTTGCGGCGGCTCCGCCTTCCATGATTCCTAATCCAAAAAAACTGTGAAAGGTTCTTCCTCCCAATAGCACGGCAGCAGCACCTGTACTGGCTAAAATGGGCATTTGCTTAGGATCAATTTTTTGCATAAATTCTTTGATGACATAGCTTTTTCCAGAGCCAGCTCCGCCCGTAAGAAAAATATTTTCGCCAGAATGACACAAGTCCAAGGCCAGTTGCTGCTCTTTGGAAAGCGAACTTTCGATACCCTTTTTTTCGATGCGAAACCCCCGAAACAGAACCTAGCACGATGAATTTACAAGAGGCAGCGATGATCTGCATTTATCGCGGCTAATTATGCGATAAATTCTTGCTGTCTTTGCTTTAATTCGTGTAGTCTGTTCAACCTATGAACTACGAATTGAAAACCAAAACGCCGAACCCTAACTTTGAATCTGTCTTTGACATCGAACCGACCGAAGTTTTCGAGAACGCCAGCCATTTTACATTGATCGATGTACGTGAAAATGGTGAATTTAACGGCGAGCTCGGTCACATTCAAACGTGTTCCTTGGTTATTTTAAGCACAATACCTGAAAAATTAAAGACGATCCCCATCGACAAGCCTGTTATTTTTGTGTGCAGATCGGGCGCCCGCAGTGCCCAGGCCTGTTCTTATGCGCATCAACTGGGTTTAAAAAATTCATTCAACATGCGTGGTGGAATGTTGCTATGGAATCGATTGCAATTTCCCACCGTGAAGGATTAATCATGCGACAAAGTAAAGTTTTCGTGAATCGCACTTTAAATTTAAAGCGTATTAAATACATAGGTCTTGATATGGATCACACCTTAATTCGCTACAACACTGAAAATTTCGAACGCTTGTCCCATACAAAAATTATGGAGAAACTGGTTAGTCGAAAAAATTACCCGGAATCTATTAAAAAACTTCAATTCGATTTTCAATTTGCTTTACGTGGATTGGTTGTTGATCGAAAAAAAGGTAATTTATTAAAACTAAATCGATACACTGCCATCCGAAACAGTTTTCATGGCGTGAAACCTTTAGATTTTAAAACACACCAAAAAGTTTACAAATCGACTTATATTGATCTTAGTAAAAATGATTATTTGGCGATCGACACCAGTTTTTCCTACTCTTTGGCGCACGCTTATTCCCAACTTGTTGATCTAAAAGATTCGGATGCAAATTTGAAGTTGCCGGATTACACGCAAATGGCGGATGACGTCTTAGATGCTTTAGATGAAGCTCACCGGGATGGATCACTGAAGGAAGAAGTCCGAAAAAATTTGGCTGATTACATCATCAAAGATGAAAACGTTGTGCGTGGATTAGAGAAATTCAAAAAGCACGGTAAAAAAATATTCGTTCTAACAAATTCTGATTTTTACTATTCAAAATTACTTTTAGATTACGCCATTAACCCATTTTTAAAAGATCATAAATCGTGGGTTGATCTTTTTGAAATCGTTATTACTTTTGCGCAGAAGCCAAAATTTTTCTACGATGAATTAAAATTTTTAAAAGTAAATCCTGTGGATGGCACCATGACCAACATGGATGAAAAATTAACTCCAGGAGTTTACCAAAGCGGCGGCGCCAGAAAATTCACGGCTGACCTAGGTTTAGATGGCGATGACATTTTGTATATCGGCGATCACATCTATGGTGATATTTTACGATTAAAAAAAGACTGCAACTGGCGCACAGCCATGATCATCGAAGAGCTTGAGCACGAACTTGCTAATAACAAAATTGCTGAACCCATCATGGATGAAATTGAATCTTTGATGCATAAAAAAGAGCCGCTTGAAGACGAATTAACAGAACTGATGACGAAAAAAATTGAAAAAGAATCTCCGGTAGATGAAAAACGAAAAGATCAGTTGCAGGATGACATCACAGCAATAGATACGTCTATTAGTCAGCTTATTAAAAAGCAACAAGCCCTGTATAATCCGAACTGGGGCCAGCTGATGCGCGCTGGTAATGAAGAAAGCTATTTTGCCTATCAGATGGAACGTTACGCGTGTGTTTACATGAGTAAGATTGGTGATTTATTTGAACTTTCGCCGCGCACTTATTTTAGAGCTCCGCGCCGTCCACTTAGTCATGAAGTTTAATCACAAGGTTTAATCACTGCTTCCGGATCAAAAGCATGTAGTCATTTTCACCAGTTAGATCCATAAGGCCTGACCATGGCTTTTTATTTTCTTTTTCAAATTTGCGCCGGACAACGCGGGCTTTGTTCACGACGGCACAGCCCCAATTGGAAGCTCCCGATTTGTCTTCGGTGTCACAAGGAAATAAAATATTCTTTTCCTCATCAGCATTTGCCGCAAAATAACCGAATGAGACTGTCATTGGGTCGATACCATATTTTTTGTTCAAAATATGAATTGGATTTTCTTTAATAAATGAATTCGTATACAAAGATGCGGTGACTACCAAGTATTTTTTATTCTGTAATTTCAAGTTCGTTAAAACATCACCGACTGCAGTTAAGTTTTCTTTAATCAGAACATTCTGTGAGGTCTTTAGTAAATTCAGATCCTCTGGTGTTAAACGAAGCTCTGAATCCACAATCACCTCGTCGAATGCGCCATTCAGTTTTTCGATTTCGGCCTTAATAGCTGCGGCGACGGGTATGTGTTCATTTTTTTCTGGCTCAAGACCCAACCAAAACGATTTATTTTTCTGCACTTCCAGGTTTAATCTTTTTGTCATGGCTTCCGCAATTTCAGTGGGTGTCGTGAAATAACTTAATTTGATTTTAGGCACGGTCTTCTGGGCACCGTCTAACGAAACCGAAATGAAAATACCTAAAGCCACTACCGAAGCTGCTACAACTAAATAAATTGCTTTCATTCCCGATGTTCTAGCAGCTTGCATTTCATTTAAAAAGTGTTAATTTCTGGGCTTAGAGCACAAGCTCTAAAAAAAATGGACTTGATCTGCAAGTATGATTTGCGACAGGTACCGAAGGTAACAAATGAATTCACTGGCTTTGCAACATTCAATTCTGCTTATAGGCTCAGGCCGGCTATCAAAGCACCTGCTTCATTGGAACGGCCTTCTTATCAAACCCAATCAGATTAAAACCTGGAACCGCAGCGAAGATCCAAAGGTCTTAAAACAATTTCTTGGTGAATCTACTGCTGTTTGGTTGGCGATATCTGATTCAGCGATTTCTCCGTTCTTTGAGCAGCATCTGATTCATTATAATGGAAACGTCATTCACTTCAGCGGCGCTTTACATGATTCGAGCATGAAGTGTGCTCACCCTTTGATGACATTTCCAAATGAGTTGATGCCCGATTCGACCTATCAACAGATCTATTTTGCGTTGACCGGTGCTTCAACTTTAAGTGAAGTTCTTCCAGGATTTACAAATTCATCTTTTGTGTTGCCTGAAAAAGAAAAGCCGCTTTATCACGCTTTGTGTGTCGTTGCTGGAAACTTTCCACAACTGCTTTGGAATGAGATTGATCAAAAACGAAATGCCTTAAAAATTCCGGAAACAGCATTTAATGTTTACTTGCAACAGTCTTTGAATAATTTTATGAAATTAAAATCTTCAGCCTTAACAGGCCCACTAGTTCGCAATGATTTGGAAACAATTGCTAAAAATACCAAAGCCCTAGCAAATACAAAATTACAGTCTATTTATACAGCCTTCGTGAAGGAGTTTTCAAAGTGAACACAATTTTAGATTTTCAAAAAAAGAAACTAAATAAAAAAAAGATAACTATGGTGACGGGTTACGATTTTACATTTGCAAAAATAATTCAAAAGACAAACATCGATTGTATTTTGGTTGGTGATTCGCTAGCGCAAGTGATGCATGGCCACCCTACAACTTTAAAAGCTACAGCTCAGCTGATGGCTTTACATACAGCGGCCGTTGTTCGTGGTTTACCTAATAAATTTGTCATTGCTGACATGCCTTTTTTATCTACGCGAAAAGGCTTAAAGCACTCGATGGATTGTGTGGACTTGGTAATGAAAGCTGGCGCACAAGCCATAAAAATTGAAGGTGCTGACGGACATTTATCACTGATTCCGCATATTGTTCAGTCTGGTGTCCCCGTCATGGGCCACTTGGGGCTAACTCCGCAGTCAATACACCAGTTGGGTGGACCTAAAATTCAAGGAAGAAAATCAGATCAGGCCACTAAGATTTTAAACGATGCCTTGGCTTTAGAAAATGCAGGTTGTTTCGCAGTTGTTTTAGAATGTGTTCCTTCCGCTTTAGCTGCAGAAATTTCTGTAGCATTAAAAATTCCGACGATTGGTATTGGTGCTGGTGCAGATACCGATGGCCAGGTTTTAGTCTTACAAGATATGTTAGGAATGAATCCCGATTTTCATCCTAAATTTTTAAAAAAATATTTAAATGGTTCTGAACTTATAGCAAACGCCATCAACACTTATGTTACAGACGTTGAAACCAAGAAATTTCCAACTTCAGAGCATTCTTATGAATGACATGAAAGTTTTTAATTCCATTAAGGAATTTATCAGTTTTAGGAAACAAATTCATCCAGATATTGAAATTGGTTTTGTGCCAACCATGGGCGCTTTGCACATGGGTCACGCAAGCTTAATAAGACGTTCTTCCCTTGAAAACGATTTAACGATACTCAGCATTTTTGTAAATCCGACTCAGTTCAATGATCCCAAAGATTTTTCGAAATATCCAAAAACTTGGGAAGCCGATTTAAAAATTGCGAAAGATTCAGGTGCCGATTTCGTGATCGTACCGACAGCTGAAGAAATTTATTCCGATAACTACCGCTACAAAGTCACTGAGACCGATTTTTCAAAAAAACTTTGCGGAGCTCATCGCCCCGGACATTTTGATGGGGTGCTAACAGTTGTTCTGAAATTACTGATGCTGACTCGGCCCACAAGATCGTATTTTGGAGAAAAAGATTACCAGCAACTAAAGCTGATAAAAGACATGGTCGATAGCTTTTTTATTTCTACTGAAATTATTGGCTGTCCGACGCTTCGAGAAAGTAGCGGCCTTGCGATGAGTTCTCGAAATACCCGGCTTTCAGAAGCAGGACTCATCAAAGCAGCGACTCTGTTTAAACAAATATCTAATAATACAACGGCAGCTGAAGTTTTTAATAATTTATCTGAAGCCGGATTTCAGGTGGATTACGTCGAAGATCACGCACAAAGACGTTATGTGGCTGCAAGTCTAGAAGGGGTCAGGTTAATTGATAATGTTACAATCAAGTAAAAACGTTCTGCTGATTATGACGGGATCCATCGCTTGTTACAAAGCCTGCGCAATCGTTTCATCACTTCATCAAAAAGGTTATGTGGTAAAAGTTGTGCTTTCACCAAGCAGTTTGCATTTTATTGGTGCTTCAACAATCGAAGGATTAACAGGTCAACCCGCAATTACTGAAATGTACGCTGTCGGGTCCGCAATGGATCATATCAAGTTAGATCGCTGGGCAGATCTTATTGTAGTGGCGCCTGCCACAGCAAATTTTATAAATAAAATAGCTAATGGAATTGGTGATGATTTACTAACAACGTTATTTTTAGCCCATGATTTTAAGAAGCCTTTTTTATTAGCTCCCGCGATGAATACAATGATGTACCAACACCCAACTACACAGGAATCTTTAAAAAAATTGAAATCGTTTGGTGTTGAAATTCTAGAAACTGCATCTGGTGTTTTAGCCTGCGGCGAAGTTGGCTATGGTCGCTTGCTAGATCCGCAGTTAATAATTCAAGAAGTAGAAAATCGTTTAGTTAACACAAATGAAACAGAACCTTCGAATTCAAAACCAAAAATGAAACCACTGAGAAAAGTTCTTATCACTGCAGGTGGCACCACCGAACCCATCGATGACATTCGTTCTATCACAAATACCAGCACAGGAAAAACGGCAGCATTTATTGCTGATCAGTTGATTGAATCTGGTATTGATGTTCACTTTTTACACGCAAAGAATTCAGTCTTGCCTGTAAACGAGTGCGCCGAGTCCACCTTTTTTACTTTCGATGACTTATCAAATGAACTAAACCATATTTTAAAACTTCATTCTTTTGATGCCATTTTACATCTTGCAGCTGTCAGTGATTATTCTGTAGCAAAACAATCTGGAAAAATTTCTAGTGATGCTGAACACATTAACCTCAAACTAATAAAAAATAAAAAGCTGATCAATGAAATCAAAAAATTAAATCCAAATACGGTTTTAATTGGCTTTAAATTGACCTCATTAGAAAATCAGAGCCTGGTCACTGAGAAAGTAAATAAACTTTTTAAAGTTGCACAGTGCGACTATGTTGTTCAAAACGACTGGAATGATATTAAAAACAGTAATCACCAATTTAAATTTTTTAATCCGTCTCTTGGCTTTAAGTCTTTAAAAAATGTGCAAGAACTGTCTTTAAAAATATTTGAAACGATAACGGAGATCCTATGATTTTATCTTTAGATGTTGGAAACACACAAATTTATGGTGGAGTATTCGATCAAGAAAAAATGCTGATTTCCTTTCGGCGAAATTCCAAACATGGCTCGTCTTCGGATGAGGTTGGAGTTTTTCTACGTATGGTCATTCGAGAAAATGGTATTGATCCGACATTAATTACTCAAATCGTTTTATGCTCTGTGGTGCCAGAGGTTATTTTTTCGCTGAAAGGTGCTTGTCAGAAGTATTTCAATTTATCACCGTTTATATTGCAAGCTGGAGTAAAAACGGGTCTTCGTATTAAATACCGAAATCCGCTAGAAGTTGGTGCCGACCGAATTGCTAATTCTATTGCAGCAACTCATCTGTACCCGAATAAAAATTTAGTTTTAGTCGATCTAGGAACAGCTACAACTTTTTGTGCTGTCAGCAAAAACTGTGATTATCTGGGCGGATCAATCATTGCTGGCTTAAAATTAAATATGGAGTCTTTAGAAGCCAAAACAGCCAAGCTTCCGTCGGTTGAAATTATTTCTTGCACTCAGGCACTTGGACTATCCACAGTGGAAAGCCTTCAGTCTGGATTGTATTATGGTCAGCTGGGCGCCATGCGAGAAATCATCACCCGCATCACCTCCGAATGTTTTAGTGGCGAAAAGCCTTTCGTCGTTGGAACCGGTGGTTTTTCAAGTTTGTTTGATAAAGAAAAAGTTTTTGATGCAATTATTCCTGATCTGGTTTTAAAAGGAAATCTGATTGCTTTAAAGTTAAACACCAACAGCACCAAAAATCAATTTGCAGGAGTTGAAAAATGAAAGTTCAGATGATGTTTTCTAAAATTCATAGAGCCACCGTCACGAATGCCGATTTAAATTACGAAGGATCAATTTCAATAGATAAAAATTTGATTGGAAAAGCAAATCTTTTGGTAAATCAAAAAGTGGATATTTTAAACTGTAATAATGGTGCCAGGTTTTCAACTTACGTTATTGAAGGAAAAAAGGGTGAAGTCTGTTTGAATGGTGCTGCTGCCAGACATGTTCAGAAAGATGATACTATTATCATCGTGGCTTATGCCAGTATGGATTTATTAGAGGCTAAAACATTTAAGCCCACTGTCATTTTTGTTGATGAAAAAAATGGTTTCAAAGAAATTCGTAAAGAAATTCAAAAAGGTAAAAAAACTAAAAACTAAAATGCAAGGTCATCAGCAGATTCGATTAATATTTTCCATTTTTTCATGTAAAATTTGAATTCGGCGCGCGCCAATCTCATTTCCGCTTTTACCGCAGCCATTTTAGCCTTTCGGTTGCTTTTGACTTCGGCTTTTAGTTGCTCGAACCGAACCTGGGATTGAATTACTTTTTCATAAACCGGCTCTAACTTTTCACTGTAGAATTTAGAATTTACAAATTTCTCAGATTCAACCTGCAAACGTGCTTTAAGAATTTCAGAAAAGTTAACCGTTTTCAGTTTTCTAGCTAGTCCTATTAAGTGAGCCAGCTGAATAGACCATTTTGTCGGATCCCAGTGGTACCAGCGAATTCCGTTGCGATAATCAAACTGAAACTTGTGATGAAAGTTGTGAAAGCCTTCTCCATGAGTCAAAAATGCAACCACTAAGCTATCTTTTGCAGTTTTTTCTGAAGAATATGGTGTTTTACCTACGGTATGGCTAAGTGAATTTACAAAAAATGTCGACTGCTGAGTTAAAAATATTCTGAGCCCCCCGCCGATGACCAGGCCCAAAAATGCATTACCTAAAAGCAGACCAACTAAGAATGGCAAAACATATCCGACGAAAATGGCACTAACCAAATAATACTTATCTTGAAAAGCTACCAATTTATTTTTTTCTAAATCCGGAGCATGGATCGGCAGATTCACAGAATCGTTGCTCATCATCCAACCCATATGGGCGTACCAAAAACCCTTGTTGATTGAATAAGGATCTTTATCAGTATCTTCAAAACGGTGATGAATGCGGTGATCACTGGCCCATTTTAAACAAGAGCCCTGAAAAGCTCCTGCACTGATGAAAAGTAAAATGGCTTCTAACCAGGGATGGGCCTCATAGGATTTATGAGAATACAATCTGTGATAACCCATTGTGATGCTTAAATTTGTAAGCACGGCAAAAACAGTGGCAAATAAAATATTCCAGATCAATTCCGACGAATTATAATCTTTCGAAAGTATAAGATACAAAACCAAAAGTGTGATTGAAATAACGGGGTTTAAAATAAGAAACAACGTTACGTGCCAGCATATTGCTTTTAACTTAATAGACATAATTAAGGCTAACAAATTAAGTGGTTAAATTCACTTCTAAATATCAGACTTGGTGCGAAATTATCAAATTGATCCTTCAGCCAGGTCTATGCAAATATAAACCATTAGACGATCAATTGCTTTTTTTATTCACCCGGTTCCTTTAACAGCTGTGCTGATTACCGCTATAAATGATCATTACTTGAAGTATACAATCCCTGGCTTAATTACAGGAAAAATAAGTGATTTTTCAGGATTGTTTTATTTTCCGTTATTTGTTGCAGCGGTTGTAATTTTGGCAGGAAAACTTTTTGGTAAGCAGTATTACTTAAACAAAACTTTTCTAATCGTCATTATTATACTAACTGATACTTTGTTTGCTTTTATTAAACTGAGCCCTGGTTTTAGCCAATGGTTTACTTTTTATTTTTCGAATTTTTTGTTCCCGATTCAAATTGTTTCTGATCCCACAGATTTAGTGGCACTAGTGTCCAGTTTACTGTGTTACCAATTCGCTAAAAAATATTTTAAGGCTATTAAAGCGGCGTAAAAGACACCTGGCAACTTGGCGTTCCGTCATCGGTACAACTATAAACATGTAGCGTTCCGCTTGTTGTGTTTAATGAATACGAGCAGCTTCTGACAACAGTTCCGACCGCTCCGCTGATCGCAGTATCTGTAGCGATTTTCAGTGAAGTGGCTGGCAAACCTAAATTTTTAAAATCTATCATTTCAGGCGCTACGATAATTCCAGCTGAAGTTACCGTAATAGCTTGATTGGTCACGGTAGCGTTTGAACAATTCGACGCTGAGCCGTAATTACTGTTTAACAACACAGGGATATCGCTTTTTTTTGAAGTAGCAATCGTTACGATACTGCTGCCAATTAAACAAAGAATTACAAAGATTATTTTTATATTTTTCATACACGCTTAGTATATTTCATTTCGGTTGTTGCTCAAGAATGCAGTCCGAAAATAATCCTAAAACAAGGTCCAAAGTCTAGATGATTCATATACTCCTACAATCAATTGGTTTCTGTGCGGAATAGTTGGATTGCATCGACAACTGCGTTAGGTCTATATGCTTGCGATTCATCAAGCCACTGAATTTGACTCCAACCCAAGGCTTGCAGCTCTGATTGACTGACGTCTCTGTTTTTAACCAAATCAAAAAAATTTTTTACGTGCGCAAGTTCTTTGGCCTTCATTTCAAACGATGGCAAGTGAAACTGAATAAAGGCTAATTTTTTGTTTTTGATAGAAAAACTTTGAACGCCGTCTGTGACCAGTGTTGCAAAATTAATATCTTTTTGTTCATCACAACCCTTAATTAATAAAAGTTTTTCAGACTGATTGTAAAACTGCTCCATTTTTATTTCTTTTAAACTTGGACACGCGAAGAAAACATGCTGTTGGTTTTTAATCTTATCAAACGTTTTTAATGGTAAAGCCGAGCGCGATGGCAGAATCCAAATCTGATCTTGATCTTTAACGGCAAATTGCAAATTTGGGTTTTGTTCTGATATTTTTGCTAAACTTTGGAATAGTTTTGAATCCGTTGTCAAAGAATCAGGGTATTCGAATAAATAATCAAAATAGGCCTCAGCAAATGAATCGTTCACGCCTGCCTGCTGCAGATTTAAAGTCATGCGCGAAAAGAATTCGCGGTAATCTTTTCGGTTCTGCATGAATTTTGAAGAATTCATCCGGTCCGTCATTTTTTTAATGTTCATCATTCCTTGCTTCAAAGGATGTGAATCCGTCAAAATCATTTGTATTGCTTTTTCAGAAGTCAGTTCCTGCGTGTCCAAATAGTCGACAAAACCATTCATAAAAGTAAGCTGGTCTCTAAAAGTAAGTTCAGAAAAAGCTTTAATCCAAACTGAAGTCATCAACGGTCTGATGCTTAAGTTATTTAATACAGCCTCCGTCAGATCGTTTTCTGTTTGAAAGCGGCTGCAGATCCAGTAATGCTCAGACAGCTTCCACGGAGACTCACAGTAACCATCTTTCGATTTTAAAACTTGCGGCCAGCGTGAATTTCCTAGCTTTGTCTGCACCTTTAGCAGTGGATCCTCAATTTCAAAAGATCCGCTAAAGGCATAATACAAAAAATCGGTCGCAACTTCTAAAAATAAGTTTTGTTGTGCTTTTGTTTTTGATTTTTCCATCAGCCAAGCTTTAATCAATGCCCGTTCAAGGTGACCGCGGGCCTCAAGCAACTGGGAACCTATCTGGATTTTATTTAATGATGTTTGGCTGCTGACTTTAAATAAGAGCGGGCTGGTTTCGTCAATGATCAGGTAAATACGCGACTTTATCGGCTGCATTCTGTTTAAAAAAGCAGTGACTGATTCAATACGTTTTTCTATTTCTGCTTTTTTTTCATCGAAGTAATTCGAATAAGGAACCGTCACCATCGCAGAACACTTATAAATGGTTTCTGTTTTGCTTAAGCCAACTCTGTCGATCTTTTCGACGCTACTGGAATCTATACAAAGTGGTTTTGCGACGTAAAGTAGCATCCCGACTACAGTCGTATACATCACAATTATAAGGCTCCATTGCCAGCGTTCAGACTTCATACAGCCGTTCAAAGCAATATAAAGGCCGAATTATTTATGAATGAAGCCGAGGGGTTTTAATAAACCGACATGACCCACTTTTGAAGGTAGTGCGTGATCCATCATGGGCTGCAGCCACTGATGCGTTTGAATTAATTTATTTAAATTTAAATCTGTTTTAACGTTCATACCTTCGAACATGTATACGACGTCTTCCGTTGCAATATTTCCGGAGGCCCCCGGCGCGTACGGACAACCACCCAGGCCACCAAGACTTGTATCAAAGGTGCGAACACCCAATTCATAACAGGCCAAAATATTTGCTAATGCCAATCCACGAGTGTCATGAAAGTGCCCGGCTAGTTGATTCAGCGGAATAATCTGACTTAGTTTTTTAAACAACGATTTGATCTGACCCGGGTGAGCCACGCCAATCGTGTCACCAATGGAAATCTCATACACGCCCAACTGTTTCATCCGTTTTGCAAGGCTTATGACTTTTTTTTCCGAAATTTCACCCTCGAATGGACAACCGAAACAGGTCGATAGGTATCCGCGAACTTTGATTTTATGCTTTTTTGCTAACTTCATCACAACTTCGAAGCGCCGAAAACTTTCGTCAATAGAGCAATTTATATTTTTAATAGAAAACGATTCCGAGCACGCTGCAAAAATGGCTACTTCTTTGATTTTTTGATCGATCGCTTGTTGCATGCCCTTTTCGTTTGGCACCAAAACCCCAGCAGAAAAGCGCGAATTAAAAAAAGAGCTTTGCTGATAACTTTTGACCAGTTCGGCGGTCACTGACATTTGTGGCACCCAATCGGGAGAAACAAAAGCACCTAGTTCAAAATTTTTAACTCCTGCATCAACTAGTTTCTCTAATAGTGATAGTCTTTGTTTCACAGTCAGTTTGGTAGTTTCGTTTTGCAAACCATCCCGTAAACCCACTTCAACAATTTTGACTGATTTTTTTAGTTTTTTCATTCAGCACTTTCGGGCTTAAGTTCGATCAATAAATGTCCTAGCGATACTTGATCCCCGACCTTAACATTTATTTTTTCCACCGTCGTTTTCATATCTGATTTTAAGGTGTATTCCATTTTCATGGCTTCCATAACCAGCAGCGGTTCAGATTTTTCAACAGGGCTACCTTGTTGTACAAATATTTTGGTAATTTTCCCGGGCATGGGTGCTGTAATTAGGTGTGAATTTTTTAATTTTACTTTTTGATTTCTTGCTGTGCTAGAAGAGGCCAGATCAGAAAGTTCAAAACAATACGTTACAGAATCGATACAGCACCAAAACTTTTGATCAATGACCTGAGCCAATACTGTTTTTTCGACTCCCTCAATCTGAACTTTAAAACGTGCTGAAGTATTCATTAGATACCTCTCCAGGAAGCGTTCCAAGGCGAAGGAATTTCAGACTTTCCTGAAACCAAAATCGTATTTTTTGATTCCAAATATTTTTTATAGACTGTTGCTGGCCATTTTACGGCCTCAGCTCTGGGTGCAATTCCGCTGGCAAAATAATTTTCTATAAACCGCGTGGTCATCTGTGCACTTTGAAATTCAGGATGACTTAAGATCTCTATCAGGTACGGAATATTTGTATGAACACCAAAAACAATGCTGTCTTTTAAAGTGCGAATCATTTTTTCAATGGCTCGCTGGCGCGATTCGTCCCAAACAATGACTTTGGCAATCATCGGATCGTAGTGCGAAGTGATAGCGTCACCCGCTTCAAAGCCAAACT
Organism: Bdellovibrionales bacterium; assembly: GCA_043747425.1. GTDB lineage: Bacteria > Bdellovibrionota > Bdellovibrionia > Bdellovibrionales > Bdellovibrionaceae > Pseudobdellovibrio. Next base: position 1,193 of record JAYTPC010000114.1, on the reverse strand, counting down.
CGAAGCGCCGCCTAGGTCCGTCGGGCCATACTTGAGTTCCAATTGTTCCCGTTGATGGCATCCCGCCTTTAAAGGGATCTTCGGCATAAACACGGCATTCAATCGAATGTCCTTTCGGAATGCGGATATCTTTAGAATTAAAAATAAATTTTTCTGCAGCTGTCAGTATTTGCATTTTAACTAGGTCTATTCCCATGACTTCTTCGGTTACAGGGTGTTCAACTTGCAGTCGTGTATTGACCTCAAGCAAATAAAATTTATTATCTTGTAACAAAAATTCAACTGTCCCCGCATTTTTGTATTTTCCAAGTGTTACAATCATGCAGGCCACTTCAGCCATTTGCCGGCGCAGATCATCTGTTAGCGAAGGGGATGTTGCTTCTTCGATGATTTTTTGATGACGACGCTGCACCGAGCATTCGCGGTCAAAAAAATGCTGAACTTGACCCGTGCAATCACCAAAAATTTGAAATTCAATGTGCTTTGCGCAATCCAAATATTTTTCTAAAAAAACTTTCGCTGATCCAAAAGCTGATTGTGATTCACGCTGCGCAGATTCAATCAGATCTTTGGCTTCGTCCATAGAACGGATCAATTTCATTCCACGGCCACCACCACCAGCTGCAGCTTTAACAATAACAGGCAGACCTATCTTTTCAACCTCAGATAATAATCTTGGAATCGACTGATCATCACCTTCATAACCGGGAATCAACGGCAAGCCTGCCTTTTTTGCCAGATTTTTGAAACTGATTTTGTCTCCAAGCAGGCGGATTGAATCTGCAGATGGTCCGATAAATATCAGGCCCGATTTTGTACAGGCTTCTGCAAAATCAGCATTTTCAGATAAGAATCCAAATCCTGGATGAACAGCATCTGCACCACCCGCAACAGCACCGTCAACATTGGCAGCAATATTTAGATAACTTTCAGCGCTTGCTGCAGGACCTATACAAATTGTTTTCGTTGCTAAGCGATATGCTCTGGTATTTATATCTGCGTCGGAATGAAGCAATACGGTTTCAATGCCAAGCTCTTCACAGGCGTGAATTATGCGAACTGCCACTTCTCCACGATTAGCGATTGCAACTCGCCGAATTGTTTTCATATTTTTTTATAAACTTGTTTTAATTAGATGTCACTTTCTGTAAAATAAACTTATGAAGATTGGACTTTATTTAGATCCTATTTCG
>JAYTPC010000113.1:0-1329 GCA_043747425.1 Bdellovibrionales bacterium | reverse complement strand
AGTGGTACACTTTGATGAAATCAGGTGGCGCACTTACATGAAATTGACTGGTACACTTTGATGAAATTGGCCGGTACATTTCAGAAGAAATCGGTCATGATTCAGCTTTGAAGCAAGTTCCGTAATAACTTCAGCCCATGAACCATTATGAAAAATATGCGATAGAAAACGTTTAGCTTGTGTAAGTTCTTCGAATTGCTCTTTAGTAAATGTAATCTCTAATCAAACTGATTCATCTTTTTGCGGTCTAACAATGTCTTGGATTTTAATGGGCATATCAAATTCTTGGGCTAGCAGCTGTCTTGTTTCAAAGCCGTTACATGATCTTAACTTTTCTAGGATCTCTTGAGTTTTTGAAGCTGAAGTGATTTCACCTTTCTTAGCATCTGATTCCAAGCATTCCTGATTTAAGTCTATCCGCTACTTCAGGCACTAATCTTAAAAGTTTTGCGGCATCAATTCTTCGAATGGCAGAAGCTTCTGAATAGCCATATTTTTTAGTCATCATTGTGTACATGCTATCAAAGCCTAGATCTGCGTAAAGTTTGCGATTCATGATTTCCAAAATATGCGATAACACTAAATGCATAATCTTACTTTCCGTCTGAACAAATTTCGCAGTTCTAAAAAGCAGATCGTCGTTAGAAATATATTTTAGATTAACACCTAAATCTGAAGTTAAGTTTAAATTTAAAATGAGATTTGAATATTGATTCAATGTACCCTCAGTAAAATTTAATTTTTTGGCAGGGAAAGTTGCTTCCATTTTGTCTCCTTTTAAAAAACTAAAAGGGCCATATCATGGAAATTTGTATGCAAATTTTAGGTTTTGTCGCGCGCTATTCGTGAGCAAGGATTTTTAACATTTGCCACTCACTAGGCTCATAAATCGCTTCTCTTAAGATTATTTTTTACAAATGTCGCCGGGATCAAAAACATTATTATCTCTAAACATAATTCAATTGTGAGGCAGGAAAATCACCGGCAAGAACTTTTTTTTAAATCTTTAAAAATTACTCTAAATAACGCAGGTAGTGTTAATTTTACAACTTCGAAACTCCTACGGAGTTCTACCGCGAGTTCAACTTCGCTATGGAGTTCAGGTGTGAGGTAGACTGCGATACCGAGTTGCGATGTAAAAACCCCCGCGATAGATTTCCGGAGGATCGTTTTAAAGCTAACCGAAACTGCTCCACTTGAGTGTGCTTAGTGCAGACTAAGACTATTTTTTTATCCTAGGGGTTTAAGTGGTTCGTTGTTACCCTACGAATTCCGTAGGAATTCGTAGGGGCCGCAAGGAGAAGATAGGATCATAGAAAAACTGATCTT
>JAYTPC010000112.1:0-12371 GCA_043747425.1 Bdellovibrionales bacterium | reverse complement strand
GAACAATAAAAGCCCACCTTCAGTATAGGATATTTTTTCCTAGCTACCTAATAACTTAAAAAATAAAGGGACCAATTTCTGGACTAAAGTACTAGTAGCGCTTTCCGTCGACAGATAATTCTTTTGACCTTAGAGATGCTTTTTCAAAACTGACCCTGAGAGCGCGCTCTATTTCTAATTCTCGCATGGAATTTAGTCCGGCTGCCGTGATGCCTTTTTTAGAAGTGACTCGTGCTTGCAATTCTTCAATATCAATTCCTGCTGACTGAGCCGCTAAAAGTGAAGCTCCCAAAAAAGTTTCAATCGTCATTTTCTTTGAATCTTCATCACTAAATCCACGCTCTTGAATCCAGTCTTGCCAGTACATCATCATTTCAAAAACAAAACCTGTTCCGCTTGAGCATGACACCATCAGAGCATCAAATTTTTCTTCTGTATCAACACGAATTAGCGCACCAAGATTAGAAAACAAATCTTCGATCAAGTCAGCGACAATTTCTTCTTCGTCATTGTCTTGAGTTAAATAGCCAATCACCCCGCGGCCAATTACCGATGGCGTATTTGGCATTAATCGCGCTAATCGGCCCGTTGGAATCATTTTTTCTAAAGACTTTAAATTAATTCCACCTGCCAAAGATATGATGGTTTGGTGGTCTTCGATGTGATTTGTCAGAACTTCCACTGCTGCTGGTAAATCCTGAGGTTTCATTGCCAAAATAATGACATCACATTCTTCGACAACTTGTTCGTTGTGTTCTCGAGTCTGCACGTGGAACAATTCAGAAACCTTGATTAATTTTCCAGGTGTTCTATTTGAAACCAAAATTTGTTCAGGCCTTAGAAGCTTTGATTCTAAAATTCCTTTGATGATCGTCTGAGACATATTGCCAGCGCCGATAAAACCTATTTTCATAGATTTAATAAGGGGATTCGTCATGAAAGCCTCGATTCTGTTTTTGTTTTTAAAATGCGTTCACCAAATAAAACTGTACCAACTCGGATCCAGGTTGCGCCCTCTTCCAGCGCAATTTTGTAATCTTGACTGGTTCCCATTGAAAACTCCGACATGCTAAACTGTTGTCCTAAATTTTTAAGCTCTGCAAAATATTTACGATTTTTTTCTGGTTCATTCTCTAATGGTGGCATCGTCATGAAACCCACTATTTTAATGCCAGCTAAGGCAATCAGTTCGCTCCATTTTTGTTTCAAATCATTAACGGTGAAACCTGACTTCGTCGGTTCGCCCGATAAATTAATTTGTAAAAAAACTTTTTGAATGTAATTGATTTCGAGTGATTTCTGAGAAATTAATCGAGCCAGCTCTAAAGTATCAACAGAATGAATAAAGGCGAAATTATTTTTCAAAAATTTTACTTTGTTTTTTTGAATAGGGCCAATCATGTGCCACTGAATGTGGAGGGGCTTTAACAGTTCGATTTTTTGCAAAGCTTCCTGGATGTAATTTTCTGCGAAGTGAAGTTGACCCAGTTGATTCAGGGACTGAATTTTTTCGATGGGCTGTAATTTACTAACTGCGATCAGAGTTTGGTTTGGCTTCAACAGCTGATTGATTGAATTTAGGATATCGGATCGAGAAACATCCTCTTTAGAGTCCATGATTTAATTTTGAATTCTTTTTCGATAGCTTGCAAGGGAAGTCCCACCACATTATCAAAATCACCATTATAATGAGTCACAAATTTTTTGCCGATTCCCTGAATGGCATAGGCACCGGCTTTGTCCAAAGGCTCTTTTGTGTTGATATAATCCGTGATTTCGCTAGCTGAAATTTTACGAAAACTGACTTCAGTTGTCTCAATAAGAGATATTTCATTTTGTGTGGTTAAATCGATCATAACAACAGCAGTTTTCACGAGGTGGGTTTGTCCAGAAAGTAAGGTTAGAAATTCAAAAGCCATCTTTTCGTTTTCGGGTTTCCCCAGAATTTGATCTGAAAAGCAAACCATCGTGTCTGCAGCCAAAATCAGATCTGCGGAAGTTACTGAAAATGCAGCTAGACCTTTGTCAGTTAGCTGTGAACTGCAAAACCTAGCTTTACGTCTAGCTATATCGATTATTTGCTCATTCAGATTCAGGTTTTTATTAGGGATTTCCGATACATGAGTAGGAATTGAAATGAAATCGTAGCCTGCTTTTCTTAATATTTCGGATCGGCGGGGTGACTGTGAAGCTAAAATTATTTTTTTCATTGTCATTTTATTCCTACTTGAAAAGAGGATGAATGGGTAGCGCAGAATTAATGCTTTTCGCAGGCTTAATGTTAGCGGGTGCAGCCGTTTATCTTTTCGTGTCTTCTATGTTAGCGGGTCGTCCCGGCGAACAGCAACTATCTTGGGCCAGTGGCACAGAGCCTGTTAAATCTAAAAATGCAGTCATCAATCTATGTCGACCTTTGGTGCATCAATTTACTATGCAACATGCAGCTAAAATAAAATCTGTAAAATATCGAAAGAAAGTTCAGCGCTTGATCAAAGTGGGTGGATTGTCTGCAGAGCTGAATGTCGATGAATTTATCGGATTGCAATTGTTTTTGGGTTTGGCATTTCCATTATTTTTAAGCTTGATGAATTTCACTTTGGATTTGGGATTTCCAACATCCATGGTTTTTTTATTGGGTCTAATTGGGTTTTTTATGCCGGAAATGCATTGCAAAGGCACAAAGAAAAATCGTGAACTGAGTGTGCGCATCGATATGCCATTTTTTATTGATTTGCTAGCTTTATCTGTCGAAGCCGGATTGGATTTTTTCGGAGCTATTCAAAAGATTGTCGATAAAGCTGAAGGTGCTGATTCCGTTTTGGCTGAAGAATTTAAAACAGTACTTAAAGATATAAAGATCGGATCGTCAAAGACAGAGGCACTAAAAGAACTGGCTGCACGGCTTGATATGCAAGAAATAACCAGTTTCGTTGCCGTTTTAATCGATGCTGAAGCTACAGGAGCCAGTATATCGCAAGTTTTGAAAGATCAATCAGAACAGATGCGATTAGAGCGTTTCATGCGTGCCGAAAAAGCTGGAGCTCAAGCGTCACAACTTATTTTGTTACCGTTAATGCTTTTTATTTTGCCGGCTGTTTTTATTATGGTTTTCGGTCCTGTTGCTATCGGAATGATGTATGGAACGGGTGGGGCACAATAATGGCACGCTTATATAAGACATCAGCTTTAGCGAATAAAGAAAATTTTCACTCTGGTGCCGAGCTCATTATTGATAATTTTGAAATTGCTGAAACTTTTTGGCAGCGTGGACGTGGTCTTCTTGGTCGAGATCACCTTCAAGCAAACCAAGCCATGTGGATTAAATACAATAATAACATTCACACTTTTTTTATGAAATTTTCAATTGATTGCATTTTTATTAATCGTAAATTCGAAATTGTAAAAATTAAAAAATCTGTACCACCATTTCGTATCGTTGGACCTTACTGGAAATCGCAATCTGTCATCGAAGCTTGCTCTGGCTTTGCGGACAGTAAGGGTTTAAAAGAAGGAGATCAACTTTATGTGGTCAGTTAGAATGCTGTCTGGCCCGAATGTGGGTCAAATATTTGATTTGAAATTAGGAAAAAACATTTTCGGTCGTGGTGGTACAAGTGACTGCAAGGTTCAGTCGCTAGGTATTTCAAAAGAGCACTGTGAAATTCACGTGTATAAAGATAAAATTATTATTGTCGATTTGAAATCTAGCAATGGAACGTTTGTGAACGGCGTGAAAATACAAAATTCTATTTTGCGCGTCAGCGATAAAATTAGTTTATTTGATATTATTATGGATGTTATCCCAACTCCTGACATTCGGCCAAAAAACAATTCTAGAAGTGCTAGAAATTATGAAATGCAGCCTCCACCATTACCGGCGATGACACTTAATTATGCGGACAATGGCTCTTCTGCATTGCAGTTGCAGACAAACGGAAATGCAAATGCCAACGTAAATGCTCAGCTGCATGCGGATTCAGCCCCATTTTCGCAGCGTGAAATGATCCAACCCGGTCTTCAAGAAAAAGCAGATGCGTTCATCGAGAACAAAGTCATGCCGGCCATTTATCGTTTGGCACTGGTGTTTCCGTTTAAAAATGTCTTGCTAGGATTTGTGCTTATTTTTATTTTTGGTGTAACACTGCTGTCGACAATTCCATTAACTATTATAACAAAAGAATCGAATTTTATAGAAGCAAGTAAACGTGCTAAGTCTGTAGCGCATGCTATGGCCAAAGTTAATGAACAAGCGCTTCTTTCCGGACAATTTGGAAATTTAACTGTACAAGATGCTTTAAAAGAAGAGGGAATAAAAGAAGCCTTCATCGTTCAACAGTCTGACGGAAAAATCGTGGCTCCAAGTGAAAAAGTCGGCAGAGATGCTTCAAGTTCTTTTATTATTAAAGCTTTAAAAGAAAGTCGAACATCGATCGGTAAAGTTGATTCGAAAACGATTGGGGCTAGTTATCCCATCGGAGCTTACGACCCAACGACCGGAGAACCATCAGTCAAATATCATGCTGTTGTGTATTACGATGTCAGCTCTTTGAATGTCGACGAGGGTCGTGTGGTTAGTCTTTTCATGCAAACGTTGATCATTGCTTCGCTTTTGGGTCTTTTGTTGTATTTTTTATTTTCTAGGTTAATCGAATATCCTTTAAGAAGTTTGAATCAGCAAATCAGTCAGGCGTTGCAAGATAAAACAGATCGAACCGAGGTTCTATTTGACTATCCAGCTGTGCAGCAACTGACAACAAATGTGAACACGCTGTTAAACCGAGTTTGGAATTCCTCTGGAATGACGACCGAAATTAAACCACAGCAAAATCGTGACGTAGAATACACAAATCTGGTTGATATGATAACTCAGCCGGCATTCGTTTTGTCGACGGACCAGCGCATTGTTGCGCTGAATTTTTCTTTTGAACAAATATGCCAAACTAAAAAAGAAGTTTTAATCCATCAGTCATTTCAAAATATTTCGGACATGTCTTTGGTGCAAAATATTGAATCGTTGATTGTCAGGTCACAGCAGTCTCCGTATGAAAAGCATACTGACCGGATCCCGTTTTCACAGTTTGAATGTGATATACAGTGTCAGGCTTTTCTAGATGGCAATGGCCAACCTGAATATTATTTAATGACCCTAACAAAAGCAGATGGCAACGCGTGAAGGATAGACCGGTATGACAGCAGCGCTTAAACAAGCGACTCAAATTAAAATTCAAATGAATGTGGTCAAGGGGCCACATGCTGGTCAGCAATTTTTGTTTTACAAAACTCCATTAACTATCGGTAGAGGTCCAGAAAATGATATCGTTTTGCTGAACGATCCGCTGGTCAGTCGTGCGCATGCCAAAATTGAATGGAATCAAAATGTTTTTGAACTGACAAACCTAAGTGAGAAAAATGCTTTGCTAGTTCACGGTGAAATTGTTCAAAAATCAGCTTTGGTCAATGACTCTATTTTTCAAATAGGTGATTCGGAATTTTCTTTTCAGTTTGATTCCGGTCAAGCCGTTGTATTGGTCCCGCCGCCGGTGATTGCTCCAGCAAAAGCTGCTGCCATCCGAACGGCTGATTTAAAAACGACTGCTACGGTGCCAACTGTAAAATCCACAGCTGTGCCTGTGCAGCCCAAAATGAGTTCTGCAGTCAATACTTTGGCAAACGCAGCACCGAAGCCGTACAACTCGCAAATAGGATACCGTCCAGCTTCCACCGCCACCTCAATAAACAGTTCCACACCTAACAACAAAGCACGATTTTATGTTATTGTTGCGGCTGTGATATGTGTCGTTGGCTATTTAGTTTTGTCACCGACATCGAAAGCTAAGGGGCCGAAAGCTAAACCGGTTCTTAAGTATGAAGACGAAATCGCCGTTTCTTTAAAATCTGAAAAAGAAGATAGTCGTAGAAAAAAACGTGAAGATGATAAAAAAAATAGGAATTCTCCACAAATTCAGCGAGCTGAGGAAAATTTTATAAAAGGTATGCGAGACTTTCAGCTTGGAAATTACGCAAGAGCGCAAGACTTTTTTCAGGTCGTGTTAAATCTGATTCCGGATCATCCTTTAGCAAGGCGCCATCTCTATTTATCGAAAGTCCGCTTCGACGAACTTGTTCAAGCAAAATTAATGCTTGGAGAAAGTAATTATCAGAAGCATAATTTCAGTATGTGTGAATCATTGTACAGACAAGTCATGGATATGCTTCAAGGTAAAAGCAATGATCAAAAATTTCAGCTTGCTCAACGCAGAGCTGAAGAATGTCAGTTAGCGTCCGAGGGTATTAGGTAATGTCTCGGCTGAAGGTTTTACTTCGTGGCGCGCTGATCAGCGAAATCCAACTCAATCCTGAAAAAGAATATATCGGTGGTCGAAAAGACGGATCAGATATTCGCCTGCAAGCCGAAAAAGGAATTTCTCGAGAACATTTTAAATTGAAAATGAATGACGGTCGTTGGCGCGTACAAACCATTTCTCGGTTTGGTGAAATTTTTTCACTAGGCCAAAAAATTGATGAAGCTGCGTTAGAACATGGACAGATGTTTCAGATTCCTCCGTACGAATTTCATTTATTAGATGTGCCAGATTCTGACATTCCAGTCGCTAATGACAAGGCTGTCGATTTTAGTGAAGTGACCCGCACAGTAATGGGTGCGGCTCCACAAGTTCCTTATATAAAAATGGTCAATTCAAAAGACCAAGTCAGCGAAATGTTACGTCTTGAAGTTGGCGATTTATGGGTTGCGGGTCGCGATCCGTCTTGCCAAATTGTTATTCCAGATCAACGTGTCAGTCGCAGGCAATTTGAGATTCACAAAACAAACGGAATTTTTACTATTCTAGATCTGGGCAGTGTTAACGGAACCTTTTTGAACGGCGGATCCGTTTCGTCAACGGATCCGATGCCACTAAAAAGTGGCGACGCAATCACTGTGCTTGATAACACGATGTATTTTGAACTTCATGATCCTAATTTTAAATTTAAAATCGAAAAAATCGATATTCCGGCAATTCCTTTCGATCAATCAAATGAAAGCCTTTTGGATAACATCGATGGCAGCAGTGAAAATATAAATCAGCCACAGGGAATGTATCCAGTCGAGATGCCGCTGATCGACCAAGACGCATCAGAGCAATTGGATTCGAAAGACGCCGGCGGTCCATTTACAGGAATACCGCCCGGTAACGAAAAAAATCAATTTTTTAATTTTACGAAGCAGCCGGCCAATGAAGCCACTGGGTTGCAAAAAGTACTTAATAATAAGCCATTGTTAATTGCACTGTGTATGGTTTTTCTGGGTGCGGCCACGTACTTTGGTGGATTTCTGGATTCTGATGAGGCCCCAGTAACCGCAACAAGCAACGAGGGTGAAGCTTTCTCGAAGTTAACTGCTAAAGAGCAAACCGAAATCGTGGAAACTTATTCGTTAGCCGATCAGATGATGGCGCAGCAAAAATATGATTTAGCATTAGAAAAAATAAGAAAAATTCACGAAAAACTTCCGGCAGGATATAAAGATTCTAAGGCTATTCAAACTCAGGCTGAACAAAGTCTGTTGACGATTGTTCAGCAGCAAGAAGATGAAAAACGAATTCGTGAAGAAGAAGAACAGAAAAAAATGTTTTCGGAAGTGGCTGCGAAATGTGAAAAGCTTCTAGGGCCAGATGTTTCAGTCGATCAGGTAAAGGAATGCTTGATACCGATTGCTTCGATTGATCCAACGAATGCAGATTATGTGCGTATTGTATCTGCCGCTGAAAAATTGGAAACAGATAAAAAAATAAAACAGTCCGAACAAAGAAGTTATGCAGAGCAAGTAGATCAGTTAAAGAAAATTTTTGCCGATGCAGAAAAAAAACAAAACGACGGCTATGCTTTTAAAGCGATGAAGCAGTATCAAAATGTCGCGAACTCTGCATTGCCGGATCCTGACAATTTAAAAACAAAAGCAAACTCTCGAATTAAGTACATTCAAAAAAAGGTAGCTGAGAAAACTCAGAAAAGTATCGTTCAGGCGGACTCTTTATTTAAAGAGGGAAAGCTAAAACAGTCGATTATCTCTTTAAGAGAATCATTGGTGTACGATCCGAACAATACAAAAGTGAAAGATAAAATTGAAAATTATACGGCTGAACTAAGACGCCAGATGATGGTCTTGTATCAAGAATCCGTTATTGATGAAAGCTACGGCATCGTAGACAATTCTGAAACCCGCGAGGGGGCAAAAGACAAATGGAAAAAAATTGTCGAACTTGATCTAGACGATGGTGCTTATTTTAAAAAAGCTGTTCTGAAACTTCGCAAGTACGGTGTGTTGTAATGGTTATTGAAGTGCACTCGCATCAAGGAATTTTTAAAATGCCAAGCACGACTGTGCATCAACTGCTTGATGACAAATTGATTATTTATTTAAGATCATGGGGCTCGCAAGACTATGACCAGAAATTTATCGAAGAGGTCATGTACTTTTTGTCGACAGCACAGGCAGATATTGAAGTGACTTCACCATTTGACTATTTAGAAAACTTAAGCCCACTAGCAAACAAAGTGCGAATATCATTGTTACTTGCGCATGATTATTTTTATAAAATTGAAAATAAAAGTTCATTTTCGGTTGGGTTTGAAACGGCTGTTTTAATGAAAGTGAAAAATGAAATTGCCTGGGCGGCAGTTGGGCGCTTTGATTTATTCAAAAAGTCAGACTCAGATCTACAAATAGTTTCTGCAACGGGAACCGACCGAGATCAATTCCTATTGTTACCTGTTGATTTAGTGGGGGTGGAAAAAGATTTTGACATGCGCTGCGGTTCTTTGCTGTCTACGGATCAGCCCTTATTTGTTTCATCCACTTTCAAAAATAAACTGTATCTTGATACGGGCAATAATTTGCAAGAATCGGCAGCCCGACTAATAGATCCAGATGGCACTTACTGGTTTTCCAAAATCAAATCGGAATAGAGCCATTCTTTTTTTGGTTGCCATAAGCCCCAAATATTTTCCAGGGCAAGATTAATAGAATGTAGCTTTGCGTATTCATAAAACCATTCATGTTGCGTTTCTCGGCTTATATTTGTTTTAAGCGGCATTGGTCCAATACTGATATTTTTTAAAGTTTTTAATTTTTTTGTCATAATCAGATGCTTTAATAAAAGTGCTGATAAGGGGTGCGGTTCACCGTTTTCATTGAGACGATCCAATTCTTTTTTTAAGAAAATAGCGCGTGAATTTGGTTTCGACCAATACTCTCGGTTATTTAAAACCCAATCATTCCATTTTGACTGATGATTTTGCCAGATTCCCAGCTGGTATCGGTTGCGCAGATTTATTAGACTTAAAGTATTTTCAACAACAAATTGGGTTTGCTTGGATGATATATCGATCGACTCTAGACCATCCGTTAAGGTGTTGTAGACCTGATTCTTCGTATCCTCGATAAAAACAAAATTTTTATAAACAACCGAAAAACGAATGAACAAATCTTTACTCCAGGTATCGACGGCCTCTACTAAAATTCGGCGTGCTGGTAAAATTGTTGATTTACCGGGATCCAGCCAGGCAGATGAGATGTCGAAAATTGGAAACTCCTTGGTGGCTTCGTTCGTATTCGAATTGATTCCTATTGTCGCCCAAAGACTGTGACCAACATCAGCAAGATTTACGGGTGAATCAAACTTCCAAAAAATGCCTTCATCACCCTTAGACCTTGGCGGTTTTACAAAAAGAGTTATCCGCGTATTCTCAGAATTCAAATTTGAAAACGGAGTTTCACTGAGGCGTCGATAATCTGACTCACCCTGTAACCCAACGACCACGATGTAATTCTTTTCCCACAGATTCTGTTTTTTTAATTCAACAAAAAACTGAAATAATTTTTCATCTAGTTTTTCAATACTAGAAATTTCACTTTCGCCTTCATTTAAAGATTCAAGCTCAGAATTGTAAATGACAGAGAAAAACGAATTTGAATTTTCTTTGATTGTATTAAAAAACTTTTCTGATTGAACTTTAAAGTCGGTAAAATATGATTTTTTTTCTATGAAACTTGCGTCATCGAATACGTCAAAGCCGACAGCTAGGCCAGTTTTTCGTAAAATAGATGGGCTTCCGCCAAAGAAGGAAGTGCTGTAACCCAAATTTCCTGCGTGGTCCTGAATTGTTTTTATTTTCGAATCTAAGCGGTCAAAACTGCGATGCAACTGGTGCTGTACAGGATAAACACCAGTCAGCAAAGATGCCAAAGCTGCCGAGGGCTGCGTGGAAGTGGTGTATGCGTGGGTAAAACGAATGGCTTCTTTGCATAATAAATTCAATCCAGAAGCAGAATTTTGTTTATCATCACCGCAGGAAAAAGTGCTAAATGCTAAACGATCCACGGCAATTACCAAAACGGATGGTTTTTTATCTTTTTGACATGCGACCAAAGACGAAAGTCCTGCAGCGATTGCTGCAAATAAAATCCAGACCTTAATTAAAGACAGTTTTGACGGAGCCATGAACAGAATCCATACTGAAAGAAACCGCGCTTAAAGTAAAGAGGAGCTTACCATGTTTGCCGAAAAGATTTTTGCCATTGCTCATTATGCTGATCAAGTTGTTTTAATGGTTTTGATTGTCATGAGCGTTGTCTCAGTCGGAATGATTTTCGAAAGATTTATGACACTTAAAAAAGTTTCTGAAGAAAGTTTGCGCACGCGTTTAAGAATTAAATTAGCTTTGCAAACAAACTCGTTGCAAGACTTTGAAGATTTGGCGAAAGATCCAACATCGATTGAAGGTCGCGCGGCTGCTCAGTCGATGAAACATTTAAAAGAATCTGGGCTAAAAGGGTTTGAAGAAGTCTTCAACACATTTATTTTAATTGAAAAACCTGATTTAGAAAAATACTTGGCCGTTTTAGCTACTATTGCTTCAAACGCTCCGTTCATTGGTTTACTTGGAACTGTACTTGGAATCATGAAAGCATTTAATGATTTGGCTCAAGCAACAGATGCGGGCCAACAGACTGTCATGGCCGGAATTTCTGTTGCCTTGGTTGCTACGGCAGCAGGTCTTTTTGTGGCAATACCCGCTGGTATTTTTTATAATTATTTTACGCGAAAAGTTAAAGGGGTTCTTGGCAGTTTAGAAAGCGTCAAAGAATTAGGTTTAGCTTACGCGAAAAAGAAAGGCCTGTAATTATGGCTTTTAAACCAGATTCCGGCGATGACATCATAGCTGAAATCAACATTGTACCGATGGTCGATGTGATTCTTGTGGTGCTCATCATTTTCATGGTGACGGCGCCGATGATCATGAAACCATCAATAAATATCAATTTACCGAAAGCTGCATCGGGTGAAGCAACGGTTCCAAGTAAACTAAACATCACCCTAACTGCGGATGGGAAAATCAATTTGGATGGCCAGGTTGTTGACGACACCCAAGTGCAAAATATGGCGATTGATGAAGTGAAAAAAAATCCGGAAATTCAAGCTATCATCGCTGCAGACAAAGATGTGCCGCACGGCCGAGTTGTTTCAGTTCTTGATATCGTCAAAGGTGCCGGCGTAAAAAAATTCGCAATCAGTATTGATAAAAAATAACCTAATTACCTGATTAATAGCTAAACGTTAGTCTGGTTTGTCTCATAAAAGTTCGCCCTTAGTCCTAAATAAATCGGGTCCAATTGCCGATCTAAAGGGGTGAACTTATTTTGGCTACAAAACAAAATCATTATTCTCTTCTTCTTTTTTTTGACCGGATTGACGGCATTCAGTTTGGTTCAAGAAGAAAGCTTGGCAAAAACAAAAAGTCTTAATGAAATTTTGACGGAATCGCCTGTAAAAAAACGCACGCCAGATGAGCTTTTCAATGAACGATTGCCCGCAGCTGTAGAGGCTGCCACAAATGATTCAACACCCAGTTTAGAAAAGAAATCACAAGATCAGTTAAAGGTTCAAATTTTTTGTGACTCTGAGAATTTAAAATTAAAATCTGCGAAGTATCTTGTGATGTTGGAATTATCCAGCTGTATACCGTTACAAGAAAAGCATCAGTTGTGGGTAAAAAATGAAACGAATGGATTTAAGGCTCAGATATTTAAAACCGAATCAGAGAAGTTCAAAACAGATTTTATTCAGTTGAATAAAGGGATGAACAAAGTGATTCTTGAAGGAATCCTAAAAGATGGGCAAAAAATAGTCCAAACGCTTGAAATATTATCAGGTTCTTAACTCAAAGCGATAATTCATATTAATTTCACAGTAAATTAATAGACACACATAGGGTCATTACTTAAGGTCACGTCATTGTGATGACTGAAAGTAACATAACGCCAAGCGGCTTTAAAAACAGATCTGATCTGCACGTGGAACGAAAAGTTT
>JAYTPC010000111.1:0-19319 GCA_043747425.1 Bdellovibrionales bacterium | reverse complement strand
AATAATTTTTTTCGGATCTTGATAACCTAAGTAACCTACGATTCCACACATTTTATAAACTCCGTTATTCAGCCTGATAGATTCAGATACTAATTACTTACTGGGCGAATCTTTTCTAAATTTTTTTGCGTAGCCTTCTTTATTTACTTGTGGTGTGCGCGATAAAGCCAAAGCTCCGGCCGGAACATTTCGGGTCACCGTTGTGCCAGAGGCTATGATGGCATCACTTTCAACTGTGACAGGTGCTATAAACTGAGTATCACTACCAACGAAAACACGATCTTTGATCACTGTTTTGTATTTCTTTTTATCAGCTGCGTAGTTGCAAGTGATAGTGCCGCAGCCAATATTAACGTCTTCACCAATATCTGCGTCACCTAAATAAGTGAGGTGACCGGCTTTGGATTTAGCACCGAAGTTTACTTTTTTCATTTCCACAAAGTTACCAACGTGCGCGCCTTCACCGATAGTCGTTTCAGGGCGAAGTCTTGCATATGGCCCCACCGAGGCCTGTGCGTGGATAATTGTTTTTTCGATATAACTGCCCGCTTTGATCTGGACTCCGTCACCGATGACTGAATCGGAAATAAAACAGTTCGATTCTAAAACTGAGAAAGCACCGATGGCTGTTTTACCACGTAAGAAAACTCCGGGGTAAATCACACAGCCGGCAGCAACCAAAACGGTGTCTTCAACATAAGTTGATTTTGGATCAATAAAAATAACTCCAGCATTCATCAGCTTTTCTGCATTGGCTAAAAAAACCTTTGATGTTGCAGCGGCTAGTTCTATCTGACTATTTACTCCGTGTGCGATATCTTTATTGTTCATAAGAATAGCGCCGACTTTAAAAGTTTGTTCACTTGCTAGTCCGATGATATCAGTTAAATAAAATTCTTTTTTTGAATTGTTATTTTTTATTTGCGGAATTAATTTTTGTAAGACTTCAGCTTTTGCTAAGTAAATGCCTGTGTTGACTTCTGTGATTTTTAAAACATCTGCGGGTGCATCTTTAGTTTCAATGATGGCTTGTAATTTTTGACCGGCTCGGACGATGCGACCAAAATCATTTTTCTGCGACATATCCACTGAAAAAACGGCAAGATCTAGTTTTTGTTCCTGAAATAATTTGAAGAAATTTTTGATATCTTCAGTTTTGATTAGCGGATGATCGCCGTTCATAATTAAGACGTCGCCTTCGATGGTCGAAAGATCCGCTGCTTTCACAGCATCTGCTGTTCCCAACTGCTGCGCCTGAATATAAGTTTTGGCGTTCAGTGATTGTTGAATAGGCTCCAGTACTGAGTTTACCAAATTTTGGCCGTGACCTAAAACAATACGAATATTTTTTATTCCCGCTTGGTTGCAACTTTCTAGTGCGCGTACGATCATTGGCTTACCAGCTACGGGATGCAAAACTTTTGGTAGTGGACTTTTCATCCGCGTACCTTGGCCGCCTGCTAAAATTAGAGCTGTCATTGTCATACGCCAATCTAACCACAGGCATGCGGTCAGTCAGTAGCTTTTTTTTTATGTCTAGGCAAATTGTTGCTTTAGCGGCACACTAAAAGTCATGATTCGGGCCATTGCTTTTGATCTTGATGATACATTATTAGATACCTCGGGACTATTAGTGCCTAAGGCCACTCGACATTCTTTTCAAATTTTAATTCAACATGGTCTAAAATTAACTTTAGATCAGTGTGAACAAAACCGAGTCGGACTTATACGCACAGTTTCACACAAAGATGTTTTTCAAATGTTAGCAGACAAATACGGTACTGCTGCGACTTCGGCTGCTGTACCGGCAGCCATTCAGGCTTTTTATCAGCCCCCAATACCCGTATCGCTTCCGCTGATTGCTGGCGCTCGTGAGAATATTGATTACCTAAAGAAAAAATATTTACTTTATGTCGTTACTGCTGGTGCTGAAAACACTCAGAAAGGCAAAGCAGACGCCCTTGGAATCACTCAAGATTTTAAAAAAATCTATGTGACAGACAGTCTTAAAAAACAGCGAAAAGAAAATGCTTTCCTAGATATTATAAATTCGAATCGACTTAGAAATGACGAATTGCTGTGCGTTGGAAATTCACTGTCGTCAGAAATTTATGATGCTTTAAAAATCGGAGCCAAAGCCTGCTATTTTGAATTTGGTGAAGATCGGGGCAAAATTTCAGCAGTCAAAGAAGAGCAACCGCACTTTCATGTACGTCACCATTCTGAACTGATCTTGTCATGTCACTTATAAAAACGCGCCTTGCACTATTAAGTCATGATCCTGCTATAGTTCAGTATTTTTTGCATCTCGAACCTTTACTATTAAATTCCAAGGATGAAGATTTTGATTCTTTGGAGATCGAAATTTTAGTTTACGATCTTAAATTGTTTGAAGATGCTCTGTTAACTGAAAAAGTTGCAAAAGCTCGCAAAGCTGAAAAAATAAAAAAAATAGTTCTGATTGTTAATGGCGACAATGACACCTTGGTGTCTACATCGGTGTATAATTCCTTAAACCCAGATAAAGTAAAACGGTTGCACCAATTTCAGTCTCAAGATTTGTTTGATTTATCCAGCGACATTCAACAAACAGCACAAAACAATGTGTATGTGAATTTATCTACAGAACTGAACCTGGAATATGAAAAGATTAAACTGGAATTAGAAAGCAAATTAGATTTAAAAGCAAAAAACCTGATCGAAAGTCGACAGAAGATTTTTGAAATAAATTCGCGCATTGAATTTTTAAGAAAAACTTTATACACGATATCTGAAATTAAATCTTTGGACACAGCTGAAGATAAACTAAATACGCTGCTGACTTCTTATAACAAAGTGACCTGGTTTAAGATTATTTCGATCGATAAAAGTCAGCTTTTTGAAAAAGATATCGAAAATCAGCTTGAATCCACACTTTTTAAATCTGAGGTCCATGTACTTAATCAAAATTGGTATCTGTATTTTTTTAAAGGCGACAAGAAACCTTTTAAAAAAAATGATATTTTATTATTTAAAAAACTTAGCGAAACATTACAAATCAATTTGTCACGTATAGATAATTTGACAACGTTAAAACAAAATGAAAACTTTTTTAATTTGGCTTTTGAATCATCAAAAAATCCAATTCTGGTGATTGACCAAAATTATACCGTCCATCAGGCTAACTCAGCTGCCTTTACTGGCCCAGTGACTGGCCAACAGAAGCGATGCTACGAGCTGCTGTTTAAAAGAGATTCTGCATGTGTCGGCTGCCAATTGGGTAAAAATTTTCAGATTCAGGAAAAGAATTCTTTTTTTAATGTACATTCGCAACCACTAAGCCTGATGGAAGATGAAGATGAGCATTTTTGGGTGCATGTTTACGAAGATTCGACCGAGCAAAACGTATTTGAGAAAAAAATCACGCAGATGGCTAGATTAGAAGAACTTGGTCTGATTTCGAGTTCGATTGCACACGAATTAAATAACCCACTTGGTGGAATCTTGTCGTTTATTCAGATAATGAAAATGGAATTACCAAAGCAGCACCAGCTTTCAAATGATTTAAATCTAATGCATGAAACTGCATTGAGAATGAAAAAGATTATCGAGGACTTGCTTATTTTCTCAAGAACAAACCAAGAGCTTGTTTTAGAAGATTCTGATCTTTATCAGCTGACTCAAAGTGTTTTGGGTCAATTTGATTTGCAGTTCAAAGTTGAAAAGATGAAAGTTTCTTTTTTAGAACCTTCAGTTTCTACGATTTATAGATTGTCGAAACCTTTGTTTCAAAATGCGGTGAACTTAATTTTACAATTTTTTTTACAGAAATCGGTTTTAAAAAGGGCTTCTAAACAGAATTCCATTAGTCTAGTCGAGGTTAAAATTTCCCAAGATCAGATGAACCACTATATCAGTTTTTCCTCAAACTTAGGTCCATTTGAGAACGAATTTAAAACTAAAAACCTGTCTTTGTTAGCTATCGAAAAAGCTTTAACAGACCAAGGGTTTCAACTGTTTATCAACGAGCCTTCCACGGACTGGATCCAGCTTTCAATCCTTTTTCCAAAAGAAATAATTGTTTAATCGAAAGTCCTGAAAAGGGCTGCCACAGCAGAATTTTTGACACCTCCGTCAAAAATTGAATTACTCTTTAAACATTAGGACCCACCACGGAAGGAAGGTTCATGAAGTTACCTCGAGTACTGATTTTGGACGATGAGTCAACGCTAAGGACGGCACTATTTAGACTGCTTGATCGCAAAGGCTTTCAAGTAATTACGGCTCAGCGCATCGACGAGGCTCGAACATTCCTGAATCCTGAAAAACCTTTTGATTTAGCCATCATCGACATGAACTTACCGGATGGTAACGGCTTAGAATTCATGACCGAATTCAAAAAAATATATCCACAAACGCAAGTGATCATATTAACTGGTTTTGCCACAATTGATTCTGCTGTTCAGGCGACGCAAAAAGGAGCTTTTCATTTTTTGACGAAGCCTTTTAATGTGGAAGAGCTGATGAGTCTTGTGGATAAAGCACTGGCTCACAAGAATTTGGTTCAAGAGAACAGACAACTTAGAACAGAACTTGGTACCAGATATCAGTTCGAACAGATCATCGGCGAAAGCGATCCTATCAAGCACTGCTTATCTTTGGTTGAACGTGTTGCACATACTGATTCCACCGTTCTGATAACTGGCGAATCTGGAACCGGTAAAGAACTGATCGCGCGTGCCATTCATTACAATTCACCCCGAGCAAAAAATCCATTCATAGCGATCAACTGCGGCGCGATTCCATCAGAATTATTAGAAAGTGAACTGTTTGGTCATGTAAAAGGATCATTCACTGGTGCCATATCAAACCGCATTGGACGCTTCGAAATGGCGGACGAAGGCACCTTATTTTTAGATGAAATCGGCGATCTCGAACCAAGTCTTCAAGTAAAAATACTAAGAGCATTGCAAGAACGAGTTTTTGAATCCGTTGGTGGTACAAAATCTATTCAGATGAATGTCCGAGTCATCGCAGCTACGAATTTAGATCTAGATAAAGCCGTAAAAGACGGACGGTTTCGTGAAGATCTTTATTACCGCTTAAATGTTATTCCAATTCAGTTGCCGGCACTGCGTGAAAGAAAATCTGACATTCCTTTATTGTTAAATCATTTTATGAATCAGTTTAATAAAAATAAAACTCGCATTTTAAATGGTTTCTCTGCAGAGTCTTTAAATTGTTTAACGCACTATGCGTGGCCTGGGAATATTCGTGAATTAGAAAACTTGATCGAAAGATTAAGTATTTTAAAAGGACAAGGCACTGTTGAAATTTGTGATCTGCCGGTAAAGTATAAATCCAATGTTTCAAGTTATGCCGAAGCAGGAATCGTAGAAATTCCTGACGTGGGCCTAGACTTCAATACTGCCGTTGACCAGTTCGAGAACGCCTTGATCATGAAAGCACTTGAAAAAACGGGTTGGAATAAAAACCAAGCCGCTATCTTATTAAGACTTAATCGCACAACGCTGGTTGAAAAAATGAAGAAAAAGGGACTTAAATCTGGAGACGCTGAAGCTGACTTATAGCTGAGATGTAGAATATCTATTTATACTGCTTAAGGATTTCTACGAACTTTTCAACTTGTTGATCTGTATTAAAAGCGTGGGTGGTAATACGAACCCCTGGCCCGCGTATCGGTAAGCGCACACCAGCATCATGCAGATATTTTTGTAAAGTACGATTGTCACCGACAAGTGGTGATATATTGATAAACTGCGACTGCACGAATGGTGAATGCACTTTGAATTTAAGTTTCACTATTTCATTTCTTAAAATCTGACTTAAGCGAAAAGCTTCGGCGCGTAAAATCTCGGGACCTACTTGATTGATAATTTCAACGGCTTTACCTAAGGCACAAATCTCTAGTGTCTGCTTAGCGCCAGGTTCAAACTTTAGTGCATTTTGCTTTGGAATACACTCTAAGTCGCTGGCATCATCGCATTCTCCGTAAGTGGTGGCTCCGACTGCAATGGGGTGCATTTTGACTGCTAATTCTTTTTTGACTGCTAAAAAGCCAACACCGACAGGTGCATTTAACCATTTGTGGCTGGCGCCAGCTAGCCCTGCCAAGTTTAAATTTTTCATGGAAATCGGATGGATACCCAACCCTTGAGTCACATCTACAAAAAGTAGTATGTTTTTTTTCTCACAAACTTTAGAAAGCTTTTCTAGATCAATCATAACACCAGTTTGAAACTGCACCGATGAAACAACGATAACTTTCGTCTGTGAAGTTATTTTATCTTCGATGCTAGCAATTGTTAACTCAACTTCGATATCTGATTCTAAAATTGTCAGTCTGGCATTTTTTCGTTGGCAGGCAGATTGCCAAGGATAAAGATTTGAAGCGTATTCTTGATCAAATAAGATAATTTCATCGTCTTTTTTAAGATCTAATCCGAAAGCAAATTGACTAATTCCCCAGGCACAACTTTGAAAAAATGCGATCTCATCGACGTCGCAGTCAACCAAATTGGCTAACTGCTGCCGCGACCACGTCATGCGATTTTTATAATCTTCGTCCGAGTGAAAACCAACTTCATAAAAGCATTTTGACCAATGATTGATTTCTTCAAAAACTGGCTGACTGATTGGAGATAATCCGCCGCTATTGAAATGAAGAATTCCTGCATCAAAAAATAAACTTTTATACTGCGCTAGCGTCAAATATCTAACCTTTTTAATTCATCCACAAACTTTTGCAATCGATCAAAATGTAATCGGTGACCTAAAAGACAAATACGAATGACTTTTTTCTGATCAACCATGCAAGACGATAAAAATAACGTATTCTCAAGATTGATTTTTTCGAGCACTGTTTGAGTTTTATTATTGGCAATCATAATGTCATTATCGTCGACCGAAAACGACATCACAGTCAACTGCGCCTGCTGAAAAATCTTCAATTTTGGAATTTTGCTGATTTCTTTTTCTAACCAAGTCGTCAACGCAAACTTTTCTTCAAGGTTAAGTACAAAAGGCTCTATACCCAAAGTTTTAATTGGCAACCAAACACGAAGTCCACGCCAGTCTCTGGATAACTCAATACTCATGTCGGCATAGTCGACCTGAATCCCGGTGTCTTCGGCCTGTGGCGAAGGTGGCATGTACGTCGTTGAGCTTAAAAAATCGTAAAAGATTTTGTTTTTATCGCGGATAAGTATTCCGCCCGTTCCGTAAGGTAAACACAGTGCTTTGTGCGGATCAAACGCGATAGAATCAGCTAATTGAATTCCGGCTAAAGTTTGCTGACCGCGCTGGGTTAACATGAACAGCGCGCCGTAAGCCCCGTCGACGTGAAACCACAAATTGTATTTTTTTGCTATTGTAGACAACGCTGTTAAGTCATCGACAGCGCCCGTATTCGTTGAACCGGCAGTTCCAACAATGGCAAAAGGCTTTAGACCTTTTTTCAAGTCAGCTAAGATCATTTTTTCAAGTTCTGCTGAATTCATTTTTAAATTTGTCTGCACATTCACTTTTTGCAAACTGTCTTTGGGGAATCCCAAAAAGTCTAAAGCTTTACCAATGCAGTGATGCGCTTGCGAAGACGCATAAACCCGACCAACTGAAAGATCATAACTTTTTAAAATATTTTTTCTAGCCAAAGTCAAAGCTGCAAGATTTGCTTGACTGCCACCACTTGTGAAATAGCCAGTAGAGGTTTTTTCTGGAAATTGAAACAAGTTTAAAAACCAGTTCACGGCCTCAGCTTCTAAAGTTACTGCACCAGGCGCCATCATAAAATGCCCAGTGAATGGATTTAATGTCTGAGAAATCAACTGAGCCACATTGCTATACATATTGGCCGAACCAGAAACATAGGCCGCATATCCAGGATGACCTGGCAATTGCGACAGCGGAGCCAGTTCATCAAAAATAAGTTTCAGTTGGTCTGACAAATGTTGACCATACTGTGGAAAACTTTTCACAACTTGGTAAGGCACTTTAAAATCATCACGCACAAAATTTTTCTTTGGATCATGTGCTGTACCAGAAGCTTTCATGTTTTCATAATTTTTATAAAAATCTAAAATCTTGTCTTGCGTCGCCTGAAGCATGTTCTTCATATTGTCGGCAGAAGGCTCTAGTGGTTGTTCGATTTTTTTAAACCAATCAGGTCCAGAATTCATTTGATCAAGAACACTGGCTCTTTTTTGGTGTGTGTAATTATCCGAATTATTAAATTTAAAAGAATTATTATCATTAGAACCATCTAACGTTGCAGCCATTCTAAAACCAGAGTGTTGATAAAAATGTGGTCTAAAATGAAACCGAGCAAATTGGCTGGCTTCGTGTCCGCAGCTAATGAATGAACCACCAGAAATCATGTTGTGTTTTCCATCAAAACACGGAGTTGAAAAATCATCGTACAAAGGATGGATTTTAAAATTTTGCAGCGGATTAAATTGATCTTCGAGTAAATGCCACACGTTCCCCATGGCCTGGTTATCTACCGGCGAAGGCGATGACCAAACCAAATTAAAATTCGTTGGGACATCAGGTTGAGTATTTTGCTTTGTGTACGAAGTCGTTTGCAAAACAGCGTCCGTCGGACTTTTTCTAAGTGATATGTGTTCAGCTTCGGTCAGAAGTCTGTATTTGTATTTGGTATTATCCTTAGACTGCCTCCACGCGCAGTAAGCTTTTGCTTCGTGGTGATTGACTTCGACCGGCCAATCCCACGGCATATCAATAACTTCAAACAGCGTTCGTAACTTGTATTCGTGCAAACCTTCGGGACCGCTGGACATCCAAAAAGTTGGCCGCTTGGTGTTTCGAAACTTTCTCCAGGCTAAGCCTTCTGGTAACCAATATTGATCTTGGCTGTAATCGCCAGATTTCACGAATTCGTAAAACTCTCCGTTCGTAATTAAAGACCCAGTCGATTGAAAGGCTTTAAGATCAATTTTTCTAGATCCGTATTCATTGTCCCAACCAAAAGATTTTTCATGATCAGCTTTACCATAGGTAATCGACTGATTCGCAGACTGTGTCCATTCCGATGGTCGATAATCTTCGCCTGAAACTGGGATGGTGTTTTTTTTGCCTTGGCTACTTGGATGTAACGGAGCCCAGTACTTCGGAGTCTGTACCAATTCAATCGGAAGCTCGCGCATCAACACCGAAGACGTTTCAAAATGAATTTTTTCGTGTTCAAAGCCCATCCACAGGGCCCACAGTTTTGAATCTAATTTATTGACTGGATGCTTTTCGACATCTGGATGAGCCAGAATTAAATTTTTTATAATTTCATAAACTTTTTTTCTGTAATTTTTGACTTCTTCGACGGTAGGCCAGATCATTTCATTTTTGCCGAGATCATCCCAACTCATTTCGTCGACACCAGTTTCTAAAACTTTTTCTAAATACAAATCGATCGGCTGGTTGATAAGACCTGCCAAGCGAAGTTTATTGATAAATAAAACTGCTGGATGACCATAATAAAAAATAAGTGGATGGCGAAGTTGATGATACGGAGGTCGAGTGAATGCGTCTTCTGTTTTAAGGCCTTGGAACAGTAATTCTGTTAAGGTCCAAGTGTTATCGAAATAGTTCAAAACATCCTGACGTGAACAAATATCTAAATTTAACAAAGGCAATGCTTGCAGATAATTCTTTTCAAAATTAAATCCAACACACTGTTGCGGCGGAACGCCCGTCCACCAATTTAAGTCGGAAAATTTTTTATGAAGTGCATTCTCCATAGAATGTTGCTGCAGAGAGGAACTTACCAGCGGAACTGTTAAGTTTGGATTTCGAGTGATCGTAAGTGCCATAGGCATTCAGTATCGCAAGAGATCATCCAACGAACAATTGGATGTGTAAAAATTGATAAGATGATAGCCGCAACCAATGGTCTGGCTGGGTAGGCGAGGTAGGCTAGCTAATCGAAGAGCCAGTTTTAAATGGCATTTTAATATCATGTTGATTTCGACATATTTACATATTATCTACATATATAGGTTATATGTAACAAAAAAAGGAGATTTATGAGTTCAAGTGGTTTTGTTTATAAAAAACGTAATTATTTCGATAAGTTAAATTTGGCCATCTGGTTTGTTCAATTACTTATTAGCTATGTTATAGCACTTAGTTAATTCACTTTAAAGTCAAACAAAGGCTGGCTCGTAACAGTCGGCCATGACATCTTAAAAGCTTTCAAGTTAGGTAGCAGATTCATGAAAGCTTTGATCATAGACCATGACGATTCATTTACTTTTAATTTACGTCATTGGCTTTTTGGAATTTGCCAGGACGTAGAAATTGTCAATCACCACACAATTAAAGATCAAAGTTTTTCTGAATTTGATTTCGTGGTTTTGTCCCCGGGCCCAAAATCGCCAGAAGATTATCCGCACATGCTTAACTGGCTGAGTCATCTTTATTTTAAAAAACCTATTTTTGGTGTGTGTTTGGGAATGCAATTAATGACCGTTGCCAGCGAAGGCAAAGTAGAACCGTATTCACCGCCACTGCACGGAAAAAAATCGAGACTAAAAACCAACTTGCCAGATTTTGCGGATTTAGAAGTTGCTAGATATCATTCACTACACTGCTCTGATGTTCAAGCGTTCGACCTCATCGCTTTATCCGACAACATTCCGATGTGGATTGAACACAAAACGCATCGCTGGTTGGGTTTACAATTTCATCCAGAATCTTTTCTGACAGAGAAACCTTCACTGATGCAAGATTATCTTTTACGATGGATAATGAATAAATGAAGCCAGTCATTTGTTTTTTTGAGAGCGAAACTTATTTTTATTCGAAAAACTATTTCGTAAAAGCATGTGCTGACGACCAAACTGTTACAGAGTTTTTAAGTGAAATTGAAAAAAGCCATGCTGCCAATCCAAAAATTATTCAGATCGACTTTGATGCTTATAAAAAGACAAATTTGAATTCACAATCACCACTGTATCCGGGCAAAAAAGCCTGCGTTTACATCCTGAAAGATTATGAAATTTTATCTCTAAGAGAGATTCAGATGAAACACACGGATTTACTGCGGCAAAAAGCTGATTTTTTAAAAACCGTTGTATTTGAATTACAAACCAAAAAAAATGAATTCATAGAAAAAGTAAAAAAAATTAAAGAGTGGATTTCTGAAGGTCGTTTTTACCAGGTTAATCTGACTTCTTCTTTAAAATCTAATTTAACCATGGATAGTCTGCAGTTTTTTTTAACAATGCAGAGCCACTTTAACGGCAACTATAAGTGCCACTTACCATCTGCGGCAACAGTCGCTCACGCTGTAGTTAGCTTTTCACCCGAGCTATTTTTAGAAAAAAAAGGAAATCTTTTAAGAACAGCTCCGATTAAGGGCAGTGTCAGTGTTAATCAGAATACCCAAATCAATTTATTAGAAAATCAAAAAGAAGATGCAGAACTTTCTATGATTGTTGATCTTTTAAGAAATGATTTTAATAGTTTAGAAACAAAAACCTCAGCGCAAGTGACAAATCATCGCCAACTGATGAATTTAAATTACATTCACCACACCTATTCCGAAATTCAAATAGCAACTGAAAAAACTTTACCGTTTATTTTAGAGCGCGTCATGCCCGGGGGATCGATCAGCGGTTGTCCGAAACAGGAAAGTCTTTTGGCTATTCAAGAGCTAGAATCTCACCAACGTCAGGCGTATACGGGTACTATAGGTTGGTGGAGTAAAAATGAATTTAAGCTGAATGTGACAATCCGAACATTTGTGCAATCTGAGGAAAACTACTTTTACTATGCTGGCTGCGGAATTGTTTACGATTCAGAACCAGAAAAAGAATTTGCTGAACTGATCAATAAGGCAGGAATTTTAAATGTTCAGTACACTTAAAATAGATTCAGATATATTGGATACCTTTAAGATAGAAGCGGCTGGTATTTTGTATAAACAATTGCACGCCCTTAGAACCTTTGAAGCTTATCAGCATTTGAAAAAAAATATCGGTCTTGGTGATATTCTTTTGAAATATGACGAAATTGAAAAGCAGCTTGTTTCAAAAGGTATAACAGAAAAAATAGTGCGCGTTGTTTTTTCTGCACGAGATTTTGTGTACACTTTTACATTTTCAGATTGTGTCGCTCTTGAAAGCCCAGTTTGGTTGGAATTGATTAGAAACATAAAACAACAGTCAGGCATTGGTGCACAGAACTACAAATGGAAGCAGCGTCTTTTTTGGGATGAGCTGATCCAGAAAAAAATGAAGAGTGCCTTTGACGTTATTTCAGTGAATGAAAAGGACGAGCTTGTTGAAACTAGTCGTTTTAATATTTTTTTATATGACAAAACCAGCGACTTCGTTCTAACGCCCGCTTTATCTAGTGGTTGTATCAACGGAGTTTTGCGAAGGTTGATCATTCATCAGAATTACATTGATCTGCCGAAGCTTGGCAGAAAAAAGATTCAGGAAAAAGCTTTACTTGCAGAGAATATTTCTCAATATCAACTTTTTGTAGCCAATTCCGTTCGTGGTGTGTTGCCGGCAGAATTACTTTGACCAGTTTTGTTAACAGGTAAGTTCATATCAGGCTGAAATGGCACATATTTTTCAGAAATAATTTGGTGCAAATATTTGGCGATTTCTGTGCGGTCATCTTCTGGTTTTGTGTATACCAAAGGCAAAAATTCGATTTCACAGGTTACGGAGTTTAGTTTTAACGAACGCCAAATAGCAGGAAAAAAAGTTTCATCACCGTACCAACAAACAGAATCTCGGTGATGATACAGCACCGGACCACCATTGACTTCGCGGTAATTAAATACAAAAGGACGAATCGGACGACCCGCGTAGCCCGCAGCCATCATCAAAGTTTTTTTAAAAGGTAAGACTTGTTCTCCGTTAGAAGCCACTGATTCGGCATACAACACAACACGAGAGCCTTGTTTTAAAACTTCTGTAATTCCTTTAAGTTCATCTTGAATACTGGTGCGGCTTTTTCTGTTTACGTACGTGCAACCCGCCAAATCACAAATTTGCCCCAGAACAGGCGTATTTTTCATTTCAAGCGAAGTGATAAACACGCAACCCCGAAGTGCCTGCAAACAAACGATATCGATAAATCCTGTATGATTGCCAATAACCAAAGAATTTTCATCGGCAGAAATTGCGTTTTTATATGAAACCTTCACATTAAACGCGCCAGCCATAAACTGTGCATAAAATTGCGCATTGCCAACCAAGCGATGGCGACGTCTTATTTTGTTAAATGTCGAAAAATACAGAACTGCAGCGGTTAGAAAATAAATATAAATGATTATGAGAAAATAAAATAACCGATAGGCTGCCCGCAAATTAATAAAAGCCAAGTTCATCATTAGATTAGTCTAAAATCAAAGAGGCTGCTTTGTACAGTCTATCGAAGACAGATTCCCACATTTCTCCTGTTTGACCGGGTAACTGGATGAAACAAAGGACTTGTGGCGACCTTAAGCTAGCTGCACGCAACAAAGAATAAAGCTCGCGCGCGGCAATGATCGGGTCGATTGGCAGTTTAAAAAACTCGATCTTAGTAATTACTCCTTTGGGTTTAACAATTTTTACGCCCTCGACTTCATTCGGCAACTGGGCTAGCTGTAAATTTAAAACCTCTGACAGTTCAGATAACTTCATGTTTTGGTTTTTACAAATCACGAAAGGCACTGTCGGCATGTAGTGGTGCTTCATATTTCCAGGTGATGCTTTTTTGTCCAAAAAATCTAACCACTGATAATTTAAGCTAGATTTTTTTAAAACAGTATCTATTTGTGAAAACGTTATGAAGCCCTTTCGCAGAATACAAAGCTGAAACGAATTGTTATCAACTGTTTTCACAGCTAAAACTGTTGATTCGATACCTATTTCGCTGGCGGCGCTTTCTACAACGAACACCTGATCACCAAATTCTTGGCGGACATGGTTAGCCTGAGTAGGACTTGTTCGACCAAATTTATTAGCGCTTGGTGCTGCGATGGGAATGCCAACACCCGAGATTATTTCTAAAGCGATTTTGTGTGAAGGAAAGCGGATTCCCACATTTGGTAAACCCGAAGTTATAACGTCAGAAATTAAGTCTGATTTC
This sequence comes from Bdellovibrionales bacterium, assembly GCA_043747425.1. Taxonomy (GTDB): domain Bacteria; phylum Bdellovibrionota; class Bdellovibrionia; order Bdellovibrionales; family Bdellovibrionaceae; genus Pseudobdellovibrio. The sequence continues at coordinate 5,213 of JAYTPC010000111.1, read as the reverse complement.
GGCAGAACCAATGTTAATGGACCTGGCCAAAATGCTTCCGCTAAAACAGCAGCTAAATGGTTAAAATCTGTGGTGCAACTTTTCGCTTGTTCAATGCTGCTAACATGCACGATCAGAGGGTCAAAATAGGGTCTTTCTTTGGTAAAAAAAATCTTTTTCACAGCAGTTTCTGAGTCGATACGTGCACCAAGTCCAAAAACCGTTTCTGTGGGAAATGCCACCACGTCTTCGTCTTTTAATAAACGGACTGCTTTTTGTATTTGTGATTCAGACATTGCATTAAAATAAAACAAACCTAAGTCGTCTGTCTAATTAAATCCATCGGATTCAAATTATTTAGCGGACGAAGTCCCCAAAAGATCGTGATGGTCGCAATTGGTATAAGGCCTAAAATCAAAAACAACATGTAATTAAAATCAAAAATAACTGTCAGGTCAAAAATAAATTGCATGACTAATGCAGAGGCTATTAAACCAAAGAGAATTCCAAACAACACGGCTAAGCTGATCAAAATAAAAAACTGTAGAAACAGCGCTTTTCGAATTTGCTGCACTTGACACCCTAATATTTGCATCAGATTCATCTCGGTTAGTCGCTCTTTGATCTGCGTATTCAGTAAAATGATGAATACAAACAATCCGACCGACACTGCCAACCAAGCCATCAATTGCAACCCGATCGACATTTGATCAATGTACTTTAAAGAGTTTTGAACAGCCTGAGTGACATTGATCACCGATATGTTTTTAAGCTGCTGCGAAACGATAGCTTGCATTTTTTTTGCGATTTCCGGAGTCACTTGTGAAACTGAGGTTAAGAAAATCTGTGGGGCTTCTTCCAGAACGCCCGTTGGAAATAAAACAAAGAAATTGGGCTGAAAGCTGGTCCAGCGTACCTGACGCAGTGAAGTCACTTGTGCTTTTATTTCTAAACCCTGTACGTCAAACGTGACGACATCGTTCAGCTTGAACCCAACACGCTCTGCGAATTGCTCTTCGACAGAAAGACCCGGAAGCTTTCCGCTGTCTTTTTTGAAAATTCCGTCGAAATCTCCTTCCGTAATTTTTTCCGAAGGTTGGATAAATGATCTGTACGTTAAATTAATTCCGCGATTACGAAAACGGGCTTCAGCTTCTGCTTCACGAGTTTGAAATGAATCATCTTGTATAAGACGTTCGTAATTTTGTTCATTAATTTTTAAAATTCGCGAGCGAACCAAAGAGCTTAACACAAGCTCTTTGCCTGTTAAATCACGAGATATTTTTTGCAGGCTTTCTACTTGGTCAGGCTGAATATCAAAAAGAAATAAATTTGGAATTTGGGACTGCTCTTCGGGCCGAATTTCATACAAGATGGACGCCTTGATATGCGGAAGAAGACTAAGCACTAAGGTTGAAAGACTCATGGTGATAAAAACCAAACTGGTTGAAGCCCGTCTGCGAGTTAAACCTTTGATACTGTACTGGGCTAACCAGGAAAATCTGAAAACACTATAATCTAAAAATTTCATAATGAAAAAATTAAAGTAAAAGAAAATAAAAGTCAGAACCAGAATTCCAGCAACAAAACCTGAGCCAATTTTATACGACTGACTTTGCCAAATAGATAAAGCCCAAAAAACCACAACAGAAATTACAATCCAGATATAATACCAAATTGTTTTTTTACTTTTTTCGAACGAATTTTGTAACAGTTGTAAGGGCTGCAAATCAAATATTTGCAGAATCTGTGGAACCGTCATCAGTAGTGGCCCTAATATTCCTAATAATGAAATAATACCCAAAGACTGCCAGTTCAACTGCAGCTGTACTGGCAAATTAAATTTATTGATCAATACACTTTGTACAACAGGTAACGCAGACGTCACAAAGCCAACGGCTATCAAACAAGAAAAAACAGATATCACCAAAGTCTGAAGGCTATACAAAGTCATTATCTTTAAATCATCAAGACCCAGTGTTTTTAAAACGGCAATATTTTTTCTTTTGGATTGAAATATCCACTGCAGCAAGTAACTACCACATATAAAACAAAGTCCTAGTGCAACCAGTGCCACTAAACCTAAATAATCTGTGAAGTATTTCAAAGCCCGGTTGCCATCCTGGGCAGACTCAAGAATGGTTTCGATCTGAATGGTGTTGTCTGCAACGGATTTTTCTAACTTTGTTTTTATGAGTGCAGCCTTTTCAGTAGATTCAATTTTATATGTCCAGTATTCACTGAATGTACTGCCATTCTGAATTAGCTTGGCTGCATCTAAATATTTTCTTGATATCAACACCCGCGGTGCAAAGCCACCAGCTCGGAATAATCTAGAAGGATCCTCAACAATAGTCCCTGCAAATTCAAATGTTGTTTCACCCAATGAAACAACATCGCCCAGTTTCAAGTTAAATAAATCTTTTACCTCGGGATCTACCCAGATCATTGCTTTGTCTGAATTTAGTTTTTGGTCAGATAATTTTAACTGACCATACAGGGGGTAAGTTTCGTCAAAAATGCCAACGTTAGTTAATCGGGATTCATCTTGCATCCGCAACATGGCAAACAGCGAATAAAACTGAGATTTTTTAAGCGAAGGAATATTTTTTTCCCAGATTTCACGCTCTGTCTCCGTAAAGCCTCTGCGTGCACTAACTGATATATCGCCGCCAAGTATGATTTGTGCTTTTTCAACGGTCTGAATTGAAAGACTTTGTTGAAATATTTGTAATAAGAAAAAACCAATAAGTCCAAGCGCAAAGTTTAAGACTAAAAAGAAATTCATCTTTTTGAACCGAATAAGTTCTGTCCAAACCAATCTAACTAAAGGAATTAATCGCACAACTGCCCTGATTTTAGCGTTAATTTACGATCGCATCGTTTCGCAAGTTCGTGATCGTGAGTAACTAAAAGTGTTGTTGTATTCGTTTTACGAACTTGATCAAAAAATAAGTCCATCACTTTTTTTCCAGTTTCGGTATCTAGATTTCCAGAGGGCTCGTCTGCTAATAGCAATGATGGCTTCGTGATAAGTGCTCTGGCAATAGCTAGTCTTTGGCATTCGCCACCACTCATTTCACTGGGTCGGTGCTCGGCTCGTGGACGTAAGCCAACGTTATCTAATTCTTGCAAGATAAAATCTTTAGAATAAGCACGATCTAAAATTTGCAGTGGAAGTGATAAATTTTCAAAAGCTGTTAAGTGCGAAATCAGATGAAACTGCTGAAACACGAACCCAATATTTTGCGCGCGAAACTGGGTCATATCTTTTTTTGAAAGCTGACTTAATTGCTGATCATTAATTGTTATCGAGCCTGCATCAAAAGAATCAAGCCCCGCCACAAGGCTTAAAAATGTAGATTTTCCGCTGCCGGAGGCGCCAACGATAGCCACCAATTCTCCGGATGGTACATTCAGGTTTAATGATTTTAAAATTTCTAATTTTTCGGACTGACCCGTTGTGTTTTGCACATAACTTTTGGAAACATTTTCAATACGAATGCCCATTTTGATTTTGCCTTTATTTCAGAAATTTTTTTAAATACGAATACATATTGTCTGCGATGATTTTATAACCCTTTTCATTGGGGTGAATTCCATCTGGTAAGTTCAAACCAGCACGGCCATAAACACCTTCTAAAATAAATGGGGCCAGATCAATTTTATATTTTTTAGCAAGTCTTGGGTAAATATCAGAAAATTTCTGCTGATAAGCTTTTCCGTAGTTGGCCGGGATATATAATTGACCAAGTATAACTTTGATATCGTTTTTTTTTGCCCAGGTAAGTGCTTCATCCAAATTTTTTTCAGTTTCTTCAGGTTTAAAACCGCGCAAGCCATCGTTACTTCCAAGAAGCAGCATGACATAATCTGGTTTGTCTTTAGCAACCCATTTCATGCGTGATAACGCCGAGGAACTGGTAGAACCACTAGATCCTGCCGCAATGATTTTCCAATCTAATTTATCTGCATTTATTTTCTGTTGAATAAGTTGTGGAAATGCAGAATCTTGAGCGACTCCGTACCCTTCCGTTAAAGAATCACCCAGAAATACAAACGATTTTGTTTTAGCCTCGGAATTCAACGATGCTGCTAGAACGAAAAGGGAAATTGAATAAAAAAGGATTCTCATCATGACTTAGAATCTTAATTGGTTTTCATAAAACTTTTTATATGTTTTTTTTTAATCGTTAGTAGGTCTGGTGATTAAATTAAATAGTGGTTAGTAGCGATTTCCGCCGCCACTACCAGAACTACTACCAGAATCTCGACGTGGACGATCTTCTTGCGGTTTGGCTTCTGAGACACGAACAGGTCTGCCACCGATTGTTTGACCATCCATTTTACTAACTGCATCATCAGCTGCGCCGTCATCTTCAAATTCAACAAAACCAAATCCTTTGCTACGTCCCGACATGCGATCCATCACGACGCGAGCCGATGAGACCGTGCCGAACGAGGCAAAAGCTTGCTGCAGTTCTTCATCAGTGACTGAAAATGAAAGATTTCCAACGTACAGTTTTTTTGACATTTCGTTCCTCCGAAAACGGTTTATCTTTAAAGACTAAATAAGTCTGAATTTATAGACTTATTTAGTCTGCATTTAAAGACAAGTTTTTGTAGCAAAAGCTGGACAAAAATCAGTGGTGTTTTGCGTGCCCATGAAGGCCATGTACATGACCATGTTGAAGCTCTTCCTCAGTGGCTTGGCGTACTAACATAATTTCAATATCAAAAATTAATCCGACTCCAGCCAAAGGATGATTTCCATCTAAGGTCACATGCGTGTCAGTAATTTTAGTGACCTTCACAACTTGCATTTGCTTTTCTAGTTGCAGTTGCAAATGCGCACCTAGCTCAAGTTTGATATGCGCTAATTCTTCTTTTGGAACTTCCATGATCATGTCTGGACGGAATTCTCCGTAAGCTTCGCTTGCCGTTAATGAGATTTGCTTTTTGTCGCCTTCACTAAGCAATGAAATAACACGCTCTAGGGCAGGAATAATTTGTTGTTTACCTTCTAAAAAAGGCAGCGGCTGGTTGGGTTCAGATTGATCAAGAACTTCACCCTGTTGATTTTTAAGAACATAATTGAACGCAATAACCCGCGTCGCTAAAGAAGAATTATTCGATGATTTATTTTGAGACATGAATTGTCCTTTCCTACTTTGGTCTAGGATTTATCGTGAATTCATCAATGGAATCAAGTCCAAATATATCTAATTTTAGCT
>JAYTPC010000110.1:0-1139 GCA_043747425.1 Bdellovibrionales bacterium | reverse complement strand
GAAAACCAAAAGGGTCGTCTACCGGTTCAACTCTAGAACCTCGTTCATCAAAATAACCTAGATCGTAATCCATAAAACTTACAACCCAGATGCCATCTTCCATTTCTTTTATCCCAACTTGTTGACCAGCAAACGATCTGCTTAAGCTAACTTTTAAAGTCTTAGTGCAGATTCGACCACAATTTGTGACTGTGATTGTTTGATCATGCATTGGGTAAAACAACGGTTCTAATTTCTTATATTCTTTATCGGATTTTTTATAAATTTCTGAAGGATATTTATTTTTTATTCCTTCGTGTGGCCTTTCATTATTAAAAATATTTTGAAAATTATCGAAAGCTTCTTGTTGTGATACGAGCGTTTGTCTTGGTGGCCTTGTTGTTTCAAGTTTTAAAGTTAAATGCATTCGCTCATGCCTGCCATTTTCTTCAGGATGACCAGGATTTATACGCTCTAAATTAATTCCGTGTCGCATCCACCACACAGATAACTTTGTTAAATTATAAAATGATTGTCCATTGGCGAATGGATTTCCATTATCAGTTCTTAAAGAATCAGGTAAGCCGTATTCTTTAAATGCTCTGGTAAAAACTTCAAAAGCAAACTCTTCTCGGGTTGATGATAAAGAATCACACTTAATTAAATATCTTGAAGCGTAGTCAGTGATTGTCAGCGGATAACAGTATTGACGATTGCCAAGCATAAACTCACCTTTGTAGTCTGCGCACCATAATTGATTAGGCTCTGTCACATGTTCTAGTGGCGTGCCTGTAACTTTAAATCTGCGCCGACCCAATCGATGCTTAACTAAACCATGTCGATCAAGGATTGCGTGTATGGTACTTTTTGCGGGTGTTTTTACATCGGGATATTTTTTAATAATTTTTTCTCTGATTTTGGGCGCACCCCAATTTGGATATTCGCGCTTCAAATCAAGAATCATCGCTTCGACTTGAACAGGCAAAGCATGAGCATACCTGTGTGGTGTTCTTTTTTGTTCGACCAAAGCGCATTGACCCATCATTTTATAACGATCAATTAGTTTGTAGGCTGTTGGTCTGGTGATTCCAAATTCCTTACAAAGTGGGGCTATCTTTTCACCTTCAAGATACCTTGCTATGAATTTCAGCTTCTCGTCC
>JAYTPC010000109.1:0-11715 GCA_043747425.1 Bdellovibrionales bacterium | reverse complement strand
GCCATCTTTTACAGATGAGCAAAAGAAGAGACGAATATTTAGAAAAACACTGGATTAAATACCCTGAAATGCCACGCGGCGCTTTGCGCTATGGTCGCTCGGAACAAATGCGCATAGGAACCCAGAATTTGACTGAATGGACTTTCAAAGATGCCCCAGAAATTAAAGCGGGTGATGTTTTGTTAGACGGTGATTTGCTAGCCTTGATGCCATCAAATCAGCTTGTGATGCTGGCAGCGAACCGCACGGATCGTAAACCAAAATTTGATAAATGGCCTGAACAAAAAAAATGGTTCGATTTTTTAACTTTAGTTCGAACATTCTTTAAAGAGAAACGTTTTCAAGATGTGAAAACGGCGACCTTGGTAATCTGTCCCGGCACGGAACCTACCATCGAGGTCTTTGAAACTGAATTTTCTTTAGGTTCAAAAAAAATAAAATTTTTTCTAACCACATCGCCAGAACTAAATCTTAAAAAGCTATTAACCGAGGGCGCTGAACGTATTTTTGAAATAGCCTCTGTTTTCAGAGACGGAGAATTGACAGATAAACACCACCCTGAATTTACCATGCTGGAATGGTACCGTGCTTTTAGTAATTTTTCAGCGGTGAAAATGGACATGATTGAGCTGGTTGAGTATTTATCTGATCAGATGAAAGTGGATCGTCCGCTTGAAGTTTTAACTTTTTCAATTCCTGATTTATTTTTAAAGCACTGTCAGTTTGAATTAAAACCGTATACCACTGAGGATGAATTAAAAGCGTTAGCAGTAAAGTTAAATGTCGATGTATCTTCGGCCCAGACAATGGATGATTATTTTTATTTGATCTTCATGGAAAAGATTGAATTTCAATGGCCAGCAGATCGCTTGGTTTTTATTGAAAAGTACCCGCCGTACCAAGCTGCGCTTGCGCGTATTGGAAGTGATGGTTGGGCCGAGCGGTTTGAGGTTTACTGGAACGGTTTAGAGCTAGCCAACGCGTTTCATGAATTGAATAACCCTGACATTCAGCGCCAGCGAGCTGCCGACGATCTAGTAAAAAAGAAGTTATTAGGTAAAAAAGAAATCACATTAGATGCCGATTTTTTTACCGCTTTAGACTATGGCTTGCCACCTTCCAGCGGGATCGCTGTTGGCTTAGAGCGGTTATTTATGGCAATGCACCGAAAGAATAACATCAAACAAGTCATCAAATAGCATATATCGCCCGTAACCTGTCGTTATTTTTTACACTTCATTCGCTTTTACTAAGGCTTATTTTAAAATCGTTATCTGAATTGAATTGGAATAAGTTAACACTCTTACAAGCGGGGGCTTTATGGTTAAGATTGCTTTTGTCGGTTTTCTTTCATTCCTATTACTAAATTCATGTTCAGAAAGCTCAAGCGACTCTTCCGCAAAAGTTAAGTCGCCTGAAAAAAGATCCTGTGTTCCAGAATCAGAGTTAATGGCTAAGGGTATTGTTGGTGGAAAACGAGTTAATTCTAACGATAAAGACTCAAAATCGGTGGTCATGATCCTAAGTTTGGACGACAAGGACGCGGGTATTTGTACGGCCACCTTGATCAGTCCAAAAATTCTGCTGACAGCAGCTCACTGTATAAAAGTCAGCGCTGAGAAAACTTTGATTGTATTTCACACGGCTATTAGTTGTGAAAGTGGTTTTGATGTCACAAAGAATACTCAGCGTGTTTCGAAGTTAATCAAACACGAACTTTATGTACCCTCTGAAAAAACAATAGAAGGTGTTAATGACATAGCACTTATTATCCTTAAAGAACCAGCGCCTACAAATTATCCCATTTATAAAATAGCTAATCCTTCTGAACTAAAAGACAGTAAGCTTTATTTTTACGGCTATGGTGTTACCGGAAGTAATGAAGGTGGATCTGGTATTTTACGTAAAACAAGTTTTTCAAGTGAAGATTTTGTTGTTGAAAAAGAAAGTGATAAAGTTCGAGTGAAACAAAATAGAGGAACAGGAATTTGTTTCGGTGATTCTGGCGGTCCCGGATTGGTCAACATTAACAATGAAGCTCAGATATTGGGTGTGAATTCGTTTGTTCAAGGACCCGATGATGATTCTTGCAACGGAACTTCTACTTTAGCTTTGGCTTACCCGTATAAAGAGTGGATTCGAAAAGCAGCGCAAGATAATAGCTACTAAAACAGAAATTAGACTTTATTAATTTCTTCTTTTAATTCTTTACCGACTTTAAAAAAAGGCAGTTTTTTTTCATCGACAGCTATCACTTCACCAGTGCGTGGATTTCGTCCTTTGTAAGAGTCATACTTACGATTCACAAACGAACCAAAACCGCGAATTTCAATTCGGTCGTCTTTCATCAAAGCTTCAACCATGGTATCGAAAATAGTATTCACAACGGCCTCTGCCTTAACGCGTGTGATACTTGCTTTGTCGGAAACCAGATTGATTAAGTCCGCTTTGGTCATGAATTCCCCTAAGTTATTGAAAACACTTTTATTATACTGTTTTTGTGGCCTTTGAAAAGAAGCTCTTCAAAGTTGCGCGGTGTTTAAATTTACCCGAATTTTCAAGAATCTGCATATAAGCATTTATAAGCGAATCTATCATCTTCTGACGATTAAAGACCTCGATTACTTTGCGTCTGGCCTTTTCGCCGATTTGTTCTTTTTCTTCTTTGTTATCAGAAATCAATTTATCTAGCAACTTTGCCAAAGTTTCAACGTCGGCGGGTCTTACTAAAAATCCATCGACCCCGTCTTCGATGATCTCGGATATGGGGCTAAGCTCTGATCCAATAACTATTTTTTTCTGTGCCATCGCTTCAATTAGGCTGGGTTCCAGGCCAGTCGATCTTGAGCTTAGATCCACATAAATGGGCGACGCCAGAATACACTCTAGCATTTCTTCTGCAGTGACTGAGCCTGGCATAATGACCCGGCTGCCAAGAGCCAGATTCAGCATTTCAAATTCGACGTCTTTCCATTGGGGTCCGTGGCCAAGCAGTAATAAGTACGTGTTCGGTTTTTTCAGAACAATACGTTCAAAAGCCTTTAACAAGGGCTTTACTTCAAATGAATTTGAAAAATCTGAAATTGCTAAAATAATTTGTGCGTTATCTGGAATATTCAACTTGAGTTTGAAATATTCAGATTCCGCTTTTGGGGTTAGATCTCCTAAGTTAATACCGTAAGGAACTGTGTACGTGTGAAAATCTGGGTACAAATAATAGCGTTCTAAAATTAATCTTTGCTGTGGAGTTGTCACAAATAAGCCATCTGCTGTATCAAGTATAGATCGGTCTTGCATAAAATAAGTCTGCAAAAATTTAAATACTAGGCGGACCGAGTTTTGAATCATAGCACGCACGGAGTTTTGTTTTTCAGAAAGAATTGAAAAAAGTTGTGCCATCTGAGTTGCTTCCACATCGTAAGCTATACAAACTTTCAAGTTCTTCTTGTGGCGACCAATTTTAAATCCGCTTTGATCTAGGCTATGAACAATGTGAAAAGGTTTCTCTTGATTTAATGCCACAAATTTTTTGTGAGCAGCGTCGGAAAAACGAATGGTTTTATATTGAGGCTGTCCTTCATTCAGATAATAAGCTTTTACTCCGTCACGAAAAAGTTCTGGTTTCTTTAGTGGTGTTGATGTGGAAATGATTGTGACATCATGTCCACGCTCAGTTAGGCCACGCGCTAGCGGCCACAGTAAACCCGTGTCGCTGGCGCGACTTAAAACTGGAATTTTTTGACCTACAAGACAAATTCGCAATTTTTCAGGCAGTGCTTCTTTATTCATACTTATAATTTAGCTGAGCTTGAATCTATCAGGGTAGCTTTTTGATAAATAATTTTCGTATAAAGTCTGGATAGATCGTTAAACAGTGAATCTAAAGACTTTTGATTTAATGACGGGTTTGTAAATTCTTTGCTAAATACCGGGTCCTGATTTTTGTTGTTCAGTTCGGTAATCCAATCAGCTGTTGAAGTGACGAAACAATTACGGCCTGAAGTCCAGTGATCTGAAAATCCAGTTGCTTGAAATTGATTCAAGACTAAAAGGTGATTGTGCTTTAATGCCAATTGAAGCCAAGCACTAAAATCAAGATGCTTTGTTTTTGGTGATGCCAGAATCAAAGCTAACGGCTGATCTGTTAAAATTGAATTCATTTTTTCTTCGGACAGCACCAGTTGATAATGTGATTGGTACTGTGATTTTATTTTTTTCTGAATGAGCAACTCAGTCCATTGCTTTCGAAGTTGGCTAGAAGAGTACTGACTTAAAAGCTTACGACCATCGAAATAAACCGGTTTTTGGGACTGAAAATGAATGCATTCATCTATTTTTTCCAATAATGGAATCACAAAGCCAGTCACACACGATGGTTTATGCGAAACCATCGTGGCATTTTCAAACAGCTCTGGGATAATCATTTTGTTAGCAGTTTTACTGCGAAATAATTTCAAATAATTTGTCTGGCTTACAGTCAGTGCGTCCGGGTTTACCCAATTTAAGTCTGTTAAAGCAGATCGCGGTGTCGGAGCATCAAGCACCGATAACACAACGGCCTTACCCAATGCTTTTGCCGCTGTCATACAAAACTGTTCGTTAAGAGTTAACGGCAATGCCGGCGTGATAAAATGAATAACATGATAAGAATTCAAAATAATTCGTGGCAAATTAATGACGGACGTTTGTTCTGCCTGAAATCCTAATTGTTCTAGCTGATCGGCGATGACTTTAGACATCGTATCATTTTGTTTTGAGTAAATTAAAACAGACAGCATTACTTTGCGCCTTTAAGATCAAATGCTTTAAAAATTCGTGACAAGTTTTTACGATTTGCATCCGGAATTTTTTTATCCGCTAGAGCACTTGGCAAAATCCACTCTAGTTGCACATGATGCTGGGCTTTAGGTTCACTTTTCCAAAATAAAATTTCATAAAATAAAATTAAAATACCGACATCGCCATAAGAGTGCGAGCAAGCCAGTTTTAGTTCACCGACAGCAGCTTCAATACCAAGCTCTTCATTCAGTTCGCGAGCTAATGCTTCTTCAGGAGTTTCTCCCAATTCAATTTTCCCGCCCGGGAATTCCCACAGACCAGCCAAGGTGTGATTTTCAGGCCTTTGGCCAATTAGAATTTTCGCATCCTTTTTCAGAATACCGGCAACAACAGGAATCCAATTCTTTTTGATGTGCGCTTTCTTAGGCTTTACATCAAGACTTTTGGAATCTTTTATAACTGTTTTCGTTTCAGTTTTTGCCATAAAACTTTCGTGCTACTTCCTTGAAAAACCCAGGGCCTTGAAAAACCAACGCAGTATAAACTTCAATAAGATCTGCGCCCATTTCGATTCTTTCAAAAACATCTTCGGGTGTCATCACCCCACCGGCAGATATTATTAAATTTTTTGATTTATCTTTGCCTAAGTGATTGCAAACGATCTGAAGTGATTTCTTTGACAGGTCTTGTAAGGGTTTACCAGATACTCCGCCTGTCTGAGGGAACGATTCCAACGTTTTTCGCTGTAATGTGGTATTGGTCAGAACAAAACCATCTAGCTTTTTTTTCATGCATGTATCGATGACAGTTTTCAGATCATCTGAATCCATATCAGGGCTTAATTTTAGCAAAATGGGTTTTTCTGATCCAGTATTTTCCGTTAATTCAAATCTAGAGCGCAGAATAGGTTCTAAAAATTTTTTTAGATTTTCAGCTTTTGCTAAATCTCGAAGTCCTTGAGTGTTTGGGCTACTAATATTTACAACAAAAGCATCAGCAACACCGTAAAACTTCTCTAACAAAGTTACATAATCGGCGGACGCAAATTCGTTTGCTGTCGCCCTGTTTTTTCCGATATTAATAAAAACGGGTAGCGAAGAATTTTGTTTGTAATCTTTCAAGTTGTGATAAACGTCTTCAGCACCTGCGGAAGGAAATCCCATTTGGTTCCAAAGTGCCAAATCCTTTAAACTTCGAACCAATGTTTTGCCTGGATTAGGTTTTTGTGGCTGGGGAACCACTGTGCCGATTTCCATGAATCCACAACCAATAGGTCCCCAAACATTTATCAGGTCAGCATTTTTATCGACTCCACCAGCAAGGCCCAGCCGGTTTTTAAAAACGATATTTTTCCAGACAAATGATTTCCAAGTTGGCGTTGGAGCGTTTTGAAAAAGCGAATACAGCTGCAACCCAATTGGGCTTAAATCATGCGCCAGTTGTGCGGGAAGCAACAACCAGGGCATCATCTATCTTGGATAAAGTCCACGAAGCAACATTGCTTTTTCTAACCGCGCAATCGACACAGCAAGAGCTGCAGATCTCATGTCGACGTTCTTTTCTTTGTGTAACTTATGAACATTATCAAAAGCTTTTAGAATAATACCTTTTAATTTAAAATCTACATCAGCCTCATCCCAGAAAAATGACATAATGTCTTGAACCCATTCAAAGTAAGAAACGATCACGCCGCCGCCGTTGGCAACAACGTCAGGTGCAATAAAAACGCCACGTTTGTGTAAAATCTTAGTTGCTGCGTTTGTCACTGGACCATTCGCACCTTCGATAATCAGTTTACATTTAATTTTTTCTGCATTGTGAATATCAATTTGTCCTTCGAGTGCGCATGGCAATAAGGCATCACATTCTGTCTCTAAAAGTTGTTCGTTGGTGATAGATTGAGCTTTTGGAAAGCCCTTAACACCTTTGTTTTGTTTAACGTATTCGATCACGTCAGGAATATTAAGTCCGTCTCCGTTAAATATTCCACCTGTAACATCACTGACTGCAATGATGCGTGCACCACGTTCGAAAGCAAATTTAGCAGCAAAAGAGCCCACGTTACCGAAACCTTGGACCACAATTCGAGAACCCGCCATAACCATGTTGTTCATTTCCATAGCGCGTTCGCAGACATAAATAACACCAAGACCCGTTGCGTGGTTTCGACCCAAAGATCCACCAATTTCAACTGGTTTTCCGGTCACAACTCCGGGTTGTGCATAGCCGCCTTGTTCTTGCGAATAAGTGTCCATGAACCAAGCCATAGTTTGTGGATCAGTTCCCACATCTGGCGCTGGAATATCTTTATTTGGACCGATGAAAGGAGAAATTTCCGAAGTGTACCTACGAGTTAAATTTTGCTTCTCAGTTCGTGACAATTTAGAAGGATCAACACAAACGCCGCCTTTAGCTCCGCCAAGGGGCAATCCTAAAACTGAATTTTTAAAAGTCATTAGAGCGGCAAGGCCCACGACTTCTGCCAGGTCGACATTTTGATGGTAACGAATTCCACCTTTATAGGGACCTAAAGTCGAATTGTACTGAACGCGGTATCCCGTGAACACTTTTACAGATTGGTCATCCATTCTCACTGGAATCGAAACTGTCACGCATCGTCGCGGTTTACGAAGTCGCTCCATGATGTTTGGGTCGCAATTAATTAACTTGGCAGCCTCATCGATAGTCTGCAGAGTATTTTGAAAAAGTGGTCCGTTTAAATGAGACTCAGAATCTGGATTCAAATTATGTTGGTTCGGCATCGAAAAAAACTCCTTAAAATTATAATGAAACAAGTGTAGAAAAACCTCTATGACCTGTCGAGCAATTATTTCTGCTTCAAAATATGTCGCAATTGCAAGCTTCGCAGTCAGCTTCTGCGCATCTTCAGCTTTGGCGTCTAATGAGAGCATCAACTGGGACAAATTTAAAAACGACAATTGGCGGATCGAAAACGAATCCACAGGGCAAGGACAGGTCTATTCGACATATCCACTGTGGTTGCAAACGCTTTATACCCAGGTCTTCAGCTGGGAGCCTCGAGTCAAAGCCGACTTTGCCACTGAAGCTAACTGCCGGCTTACTTTTTCATCACAATTGCTGAGCAAAAAAGTTTCCGACCTGAGTCAATTTATCAAAGAAAAACCAGAATGCACTTATCTGCCAAGCGCTGAAAATAAATCGACCCTTCGGCGAATTATTAATGCACTTTCGATTCACTTTGATATGTCCGACACAAAACACTTTCGAAAAATTCTGTTCAAAATTCCGAATGGAGGTACAGCAACAGAAATAGTCGTTCGTGGATTGGTTGGAATTCACGATGACAAAAAAGCACGACCTCTAGTTATTTTTAGAATGGGAGTCCACGGAAATATCGACGAATTTTTGGCAGAAAGATTTTTAGCAAAATTAATTTACGAAGATTTTGGATTTAATTTTTTAGTTCTTGAAAACCTGACTAGCCATGGTTACTTGGCAAAAGACAACCCAATTACTTTCGGTGGTGTGGAAGAGGGGCTACATACGTTCCACATTCTGCAGCAACTGGAAGCCTCGAAGTTAAAGAATCTTATTTCGGAAATTCATTTGCTGGGGGTAAGTCTTGGTGCACACGGAGTTTTTTTGACTGAAGCAATCGACGAAGTTAACGGACATTATCTGAAATCTGCGACTGTGTTTTGTCCTGTCATTAATTTGGTTGAAACTTTAATGAATCAAAAAAATGCAAAAATTGACTTTGGTATTATCGACTTATGGAACTATCGACGACTTCAAGCGGTCAGGCAGCGTTTACCTAATTTAGATCCGAATGACTGGTGGAAGACTTTTTTTGATTCTAAGCCACGCTATGTTCCTGGTATTTTAAATTACTTAGAAACAAACCAAATCAGACCGAAAGTTCAAATGCCTGCTGGCATAAAATGGCCTCAGGGGCTTGAAAATCACCTTTTAAATGCCAAATCTTTCTCTGATTTAAATAATTTTTGGATTTTTTATGAAAATAAAAAAACTCCAATGTTGATTGTGACCACTCCGAATGATTTACTTGTATCTGGCGAACTGAATACAGATTTAATTTTGCAAAACAAACAACCTGGTCAGTTCCGTGATACACATATACTGCAGCTCGACCGCGGTATTCATTGCGGTTTAGGATCGGACTATCAGTGGAATTTTATAATTGATTTGTTGAAGTCACAATGGGGCGAACCACTGGATTAAAAACCAAAATGGAGAAAAAAATGTCAGACACGTATTACGATCCAAAAGATTTAAGCAAGTTTTCTAAAATCGGCGAATTCGAACCAAAGCTAGCTGAAAAGTTTTTTTCTTACTACGGTGATGTATTTAAAGAGGGTGCGCTGACCGTTCGCGAAAAATCTTTAATTGCATTGGCAGTCTCTCATGCCGTGCAGTGCCCTTATTGCATCGATGCATACACTTCAGACAGTCTTGAAAAAGGTGCCAGTGAAAAAATGATGATGGAAGCTGTTCACGTTGCTGCTGCTATCCGCGGCGGTGCGACCTTGGTTCACAGTGTTCAAATGATGAACAAAGCTAAAAAAATTGGAATGTAGGAGCTTATCTTGCTAAGTGTTGTAATTCCCGCAAATGATATTTCTTCGAATATTTTTTTGAATAAAACAATTCAAGCTTTGCAAAATATGAAAAATGTCGAGGTTATTTGCGTTGGTCATGAGGAAGCACACTCTAGAGCTGAACGACTAAATATTGGTTTTCATCGTGCGGCTGGAAAAATAATTTTGTTCAACCATCCCCGCAGTTTTGTTGACCCAGAAGGGATCAGGCATCTTGTTGAATTAAGTCAATCTTCGGCTGAAATCCGCATTTGGGGTGGATTCACACATCAGTTCGATAAAAGCCATTGGATATTGAGATTCACATCTTGGTATTCAAACAAAGTACGTGCCCGCTTTAGTGGTGTTTTGTATTTAGATCACTGCATATTTTTTCACCGTGAATTATGGAAAAGAGACATACCAGCTATCGAAATTTTTGAAGACACTTTATTAAGTTATCATTTGTTACAACATTCTCGTCCCAAGATTTTGCCATTTATTTCTCAAACCTCAGCGATACGTTTTTCTAAGAACGGTGTATGGCGTCAGTCTTTGATGAACCAAATTCTAAAACTCGGGTTTTTCTTGAAAGTTCCTCATGCAACAATGAACCGCATTTATGAAAAAGGTTTAGGACTGAATAATGTTGTTAAGTAATGTTTTTCTAGGCCCATAAAGCCCGCCAATCAGACGACGAAAGTCCTTTTAATCTGTTTTTATTATATCGAATGATTCCTAAAGCTTCTTTTTCATTTAGCTGTATATAATTCCGGATAATCGCGTAAGCTTTTAATCCGCGAACCACTCGACTGAATGGCCGGTGCTTCCAAAGTTTCGTTGTGGTTCTAACGTTCCCTTGGGTATCGGTCACCATTTGTAGCCTTTGAGCAATCTGACCAGCAACTACACGGAAAAAGTTTAAATACAGTCGTCGCTTCGGAGCTCGAATAAGGCAATGTATGTGATCATTTTGAATACTGAGTTGCTCAATACGTATAAAAAAGTGAGTTCCATATTTTCTAAATAAGTGGCTGATCAAAGAAAAATTCTTAGGATGTCGAAGTCCTTTTGTTAGCACGGACTTATTTATTTTAAAAACCAAGTGTAGGGGTTCTTTCGTTGATAACGGGCGCATGAATCGACCTTTTCGACGATTTCGTAATGCTCCGCCATGACTTAAATTTTTGGTGAATGTCTTGTCTAGCAGGTGATTTAGTTTTGATTTCATACAACATATCAATGCAAATAAGGTGCGGTGACCGATACCCCTTATGCTGGAACTCCGATGAGGAACCGATCGGATATCGGATCAATTTATTGAGCAGCAAAGCTGTCATGGAAAAAAATCTGAGTTCAAAGAAATAATTTATAAGTGCTAAAAGGAAAAGATTGTATTCGTGAAAAGCCAGAGCAGAAGAGCAGAAAAGCCAGAGCAGAAGAATTCGACGGGATCCGGGACAAAATCAAACCAGTTCGTTTTTCCAGTACGTGGAATGTTCGGCTAACTCAGTAACATAATTTTTCAGATCGGCGCGGAGTGGCTCTGGAAAAGAGCGGTAGGGCTGAACGTGCTCGCGGGGGACATAGCGAAAGGTAAAATTAATTCGGCGAGTTTCAAAACCCATGGTTTTTAGATCTATAAAGATAATTCCCTTGTTTTCGACTCTTTGCACACGGTGAAATAGTTGCTTCTTGAATTTGTCGCCGCCAAATATTTGTAAACTGGAATCATCTAACCACTGTTGCAGTATCACTTGGCTTTTTTGCTGTTTGCCATCACTTTTGACGAACTGAAACAGGGCTTTTTCACCAAAACTGACCGAAGCAACTGGGCCCGGTTCAAAATCTTTATGTTCGCCGACTCGCGCGCTGTCGATGGCAACATCGTCATAAAACTTATTTCCGTAAAAATTTATTAAACAGGTATTTAAATGCCAATCTTCCGGAACATCTTTTGGCGAAAATGTCTGGCGAACTTCGCTTTCAATTTCGGTGACTATTTTTTTTAAAACAGACGGATAGCTTTCGGCTGACACGCAGCGATTTTTAATTCCTTTAGGCGGATGGTAGTAATCCAAACATGCAAACTGCCAATTTCCCAGCCAGTAAACCGGGCGCTTCAGTTCGCGATTAGGTTCACCAGCGGGCGGCGGATTCGATTCAGAAAAGCGCATTTCCCAAATCGGATATAAACTAGCTAAATAATTTAGAATCTCGGTTTTAGCTGTCGGTTTGATGTAATCAGCTTTATAAATCAAATTTTGATATTGCTTCGAAGTTCGGCTACTATGATGAGGTTTTGATTTAAACACGTCTTTTCATGCAATAGGTTGGCGCACATGTCAAATTTCAT
>JAYTPC010000108.1:0-13530 GCA_043747425.1 Bdellovibrionales bacterium | reverse complement strand
TTCTTCCGTGAACTTTTTCTTCATTTTGTTTCTCCCTTGGTCTAGTTAGACACGGGAAAACTCTAGTTGCAAGTGGTCTAAATTTTTAGGGTAACCTCAACCCCAACATTTTGATAGCTGTGATTGAATTGGCTCTGACCATTAAAAAGAGACTCGCAAGCCACTGTGCTCGCGTCAGCAAATCGGCTAGCGATAGTCAAAAATGTTATTAAAAATATAAATCTGTATATTGAGGCCATAATATTCTAAAAAGCAAATTAAGTGCCAATGAAATAGCTTCATTTCTACCCGACGAAAATTT
Organism: Bdellovibrionales bacterium; assembly: GCA_043747425.1. GTDB lineage: Bacteria > Bdellovibrionota > Bdellovibrionia > Bdellovibrionales > Bdellovibrionaceae > Pseudobdellovibrio. The sequence continues at coordinate 13,229 of JAYTPC010000108.1, read as the reverse complement.
TTTAGTAATGTTGGTTCCCAAAAAGCAAAAAACCTGCATCGCTGCAGGTTTAGTGTTTTGCCAGAGGCTCATTTCCGACAAAACTTTCTTCAGAAACATCCAAAGAAAACAAATTTTAAAAACAAAAAAATGGTAGTGAGAGGCGGACTTGAACCGCCGACCTACGGATTATGATTCCGTTGCTCTAACCAGCTGAGCTACCCCACCACGTAATAGTTAAAACGAAGGACTAGGATTAGTTTTAGTCGCTGAAATTGTCAATAATTCAGCTACAAATGCCTATTCAAGGATCAGTGAACCGACTTCGTACCTTCAACTGGCTTATATTTGCAACCGCGCGTCTTAAAGCAATCCTAACACGACCTTTAGCCCGTAATTGCAGATGATGTGCGAGAAACAACAAACAAGGAGTTTTCATGAATAAAGTTATTTTTGCAATCTGGGCCGTATTTATGTTGGTCGGAGTTTATGCTAGCGCTGCAGGGACAACAGAGACTGCAGTTATCAAAGCAGACGGATCAAGCACTGTTTATCCAATCATGGAAGCCATGGCTGAAGAATTTCAGACTTTGAAAAAAGGTACTGTAAAAGTAACAGCGGGTATTTCTGGAACGGGCGGCGGTTTTAAAAAGTTTTGTCGTGGTGAAACTGACATTCAAGATGCATCTCGTCCAATCACAACAGCTGAAATGGAAGATTGCAAAAAAGCTGGCGTTAAGTATTTCGAATTGCCAATCGCTTATGATGCAACTGTTGTTGCTGTGAATTTAAAAAACACATGGTTAAAAGAAATCACTGTTGCTGATTTGAAAAAAATCTGGGAACCAACAGCACAAGGTCAGATCATGAAATGGAATCAAGTTAATCCAGCTTGGCCTGATTCTGAATTTAAACTTTATGGTGCAGGTTCAGATTCTGGAACATTTGACTACTTCACTGAAGCGATCGTTGGTAAAGCGAAGTCTTCACGTGGTGATTACACAGCCTCTGAAGATGACAACACGATCATCAAAGGAATCGCTGGCGACAAATTTGCTTTAGGTTATGTTCCGATGTCTTATTTCATGGAAAATAAAAAAACTTTGAAAGCGCTTGCAATTATCGGCGGCGAAAAAGCTCCACTTAAAACTGGGGTACTTCCGTCAAAAGAAACTGTTGAAAATAGCACTTATTATCCATTATCGCGTCCTTTGTTTATTTACGTCAGCGAAGCATCTGCAAAGAAACCTGAAGTGAAAGAGTTTGTTCAATTTTTCTTGAAAAGCTCCTTAACAATTGTTCCGTCAGTAAAATACGTTGCACTACCTAAAACTGCTTACGAGACTGCAACGAAGCATTTTAACAATGGTCGTTTAGGAACTGTGTTTAATTCAAAAGAATCACATGTAGGTTTAAAAATTGAAGAACTTCTGAAAAAAGAATCTTCAATGTAGTTTTTCTGATTTTTAAGTTTAAAAAAAAGCCAGCTTCGAAGCTGGCTTTTTTTTGTTTAAAATTAATTTCCTTGAGTCTGAATATGGCGCTGTAAAGTCCAAAGCCTGATGAGTTTTAAAAATTCATCTTTCATACCGTATAAAATCATTTGATGGTGATACGTACCACTGCCGTTTTCTTTTTCATCGACGTAATGAACTTTTGCTTTCATTTCTTTCATTAAAAATTCGTCTTCTTGAGAAAGTGTAATGTCTAACATGGTGTCGATCGGAATTTGTGCTGGCATTTTAAATGCGACAGCGGCTTCTGAGTACTCTTCCACTTCGATTAACGTAGAGAGCATCAAAGGTTCTTCAAAACTAACTGATACAACTTGCTGAGGTTCTACTTCTTTTAACATTGGAAAAAGCTGTTTTACCATTTTAACAATAATAGCTTTATCCAGAGGTTTTTCTAAGCGTAAAGTTTCGTCAATAAAGCGGGTTTCAAGTTCTATTCTTTTAATCGGTTTATTCGGCTGAATTAAGCGGATATACGTCATGCCGGCTTCGAACTGATTTTCTAATTGACGCTTTTCTAAACCAACATCCGTGATAAGTAGATCTATTTTAGCCCGGCCCTTTAAATCTTTTTTATCAACAAACGTTATATTTTCAAAATTTCTAGTTAACAAATCGACAACAACTGCATTTTGATTTTCTTCAGAAATATTTATACAGGCTGTGATACTGGTAAGATTCGTTGTGTTTCGGCCTGTCCAAGCTGCATTTTTTAATTTTGATGGAGCTGCAACAATTTTTTTCCGAATTGAACTTAGAATGACTGGATTTAACTGACAAAAAATAAGTTCATAAGAAGTTTCATTTTCAGAAAAAACTCTTCCCCAAATGTGCAGGTGTTTGTTGTTCGTAAACAGGGGATGATAGAATTTATAAACACAGCCAATAATTAAAGGTTGAATCTTTCCAATTTTGAAACCGGTTTCGGTCATTTGAATGGCTTTTAATTTTTTTAAAGATTCAATATCTGCTTTTGCTTTTGTCGTATGCACATACTGAGTTTGTACTTTTTGATTTTTCATTAAAGCAAAACGTGTGTGTTCTTTTAAAATAGTTAAATCAAAAGGTTTGTAAAGTAAGTTTTGAACTGGCCATTGATCTGCATTTTTAGAAATTTTGGGATCGTCAAACAATGTCGCTAAGATGTCACATTGATACACTTGTTTTAAACCAACTATGGTGTCGATGATATTTGTGGCGATAGATTCAATATTGATCACCAATAAGGCGACAATCTGGTCTTTGTATTCAGGTTTGGCCCATTCAGTTTTAAATGAGTTTAGGTCGTTAAAAACGAGGACTTTATGATTAAATACTTTAGATAACTCAAGATAAGCTTCGTTAATGTCTTTAACGGTTTTAGGATCAGGTTCGATTGCTACAATAAAACTCATTCTTAAAATCGTACATGAGTCATATTAAACTACCAACCAGTTTTTCGTCTCTTTTTTCGACGGGATAAATCAGGCTGACTTTGAATGGTCGTAATCTTTGTCGTTTCTGTTTTCGAGCTTTGATTCGTGTCCATGAATATTCCTTTTTTATTCTAAATCGATGACTGAAAAAAAAACGTACTACACGGGTATTCACAGGACTAGACCAGTTTTTCATTATTTAGAAAAATTAAACCGAGAAAAAAACTGAAAAATCTGATTTTAACCATCTTTTGTTATCTACTGCACAGCAGCAATAAGTCAGAAATGATAGTTTCACACATTATTCTTAACACAAAACACATTATATATTTCTTGCATAAATAAGCCTTCACACGTTGAAATAGAGTCTAGTTTGCTTTGTGATTCATGGAGGGATCTCAATGAAAATGTGCATTTTTAAATTTAAAATTATTCCTTATTTACTCATAAATTTTTATTGCGGGTTTATCTTTTCCGCGGGTTCTCATTATGACGTTTTGCCTTTGGCTAAAGAGGATTACCAGTATGATCAGTACTTTCGGATTAATGAAAATTCTGTTGCGGGTTTTATAGATCTTTTGAATCTAGAAAATATAAAGCGTCCTTTCCCTCTGCCAAGTATTCCGTATAACCGCCGCGAACAATTCGGCACCTGGATTTATCCAAAAAATGATAACCTGTGCTTGAACGTGCGTGGTCTAGTTTTGGTGCGTGATGCCGATGCGGCAGTAACGTACTCAGTGGATGGTTGCGCCGTTGTCTCTGGTGCGTGGGATGATCCTTACACAGCAAGAACATTTGCATCTGCGCGTGAAATTCAGATTGATCACTTTGTGCCGCTAAAGAATGCCTACATGACCGGAGGTTATGAGTGGGACGCAAATAAACGCTGTTTGTATGCGAATTATTTGGGAAATGATTTTCATCTATTAGCAGTAAACGGAGCAGAAAATATGTCTAAAGGGGATAGCTCTCCGGCCGAGTACACCCCGCCCAACAAACACTACGTGTGTCAGTATTTAAAACAATGGCTACTGGTGAAAGTGATATGGCAACTGCGGTTAACACCGTTTGAAACAGAATCTATTCGGGATGAAGTTCAAAAAAATGATTGTGCAAGATCTGATTTTCAGATGACTGCGGAAGAGCTATCAAGTCAAAGGCGCTACATGTTTGAAAATAAAAACTTATGTTCGCGCCCCTGAAAAACTAGCCGTAAACTTTAATTTAAAACTATTTTGTTTTTGTGAAAGCTTCTTTCAAAAAATCTTCTGCGATTGCGAAAGATCTTTTGTCAGCAGCTTCGTTGTATGCGGCACCCTTAGCAATATCAGTACCAGCAGCTAATTCAGTAAATGAGTGAACTGCGCCCCCGTATTTGATCAATTGGTAATCCACTTTGCTATCTTGCATTTCTTTTTCAAAAGCGGCTAAATCTGCAGCGGATACGTAAGGATCAATCGCCCCATGAAGTGCAAGTATTTTTCCGTTGATATTTTTTCCATCAGCAGGTGTTGGGCTATCAAGTCCACCGTGAAAACTAATTGCACCGGCAATTTTAGCGCCTGATCGCGCAGCTTCAATGGCAGCTGTTCCGCCGAAGCAATAACCGGCGACGACAACTTGATCGTTTCCTTGCAGTTTAACCAATTCTTCCATACCTAAGCGAATGCGATCGCGAAATAATTTACGATCTGTTTTGTAGATGGTAGCTTGAGCTCCGGCATCTTTTGCTTCAGTCGGACGAACACCTTTTCCATAAATGTCTGCAGCAAAAACATGGTAACCTAACTGTGCAAATCGGTCGGCTTGTTTTTTAGTTTCTTCCGTGACTCCTTTCCAGTTATGGATCATTAAGATTCCTGGCGCATTTTTCTTTGCACCTTTTGGGCTAACGAAATAGCCTTCGAATTTTGTTGCAGATCCATATTCGACTGTTTTACTGACCAGCGCGTTTGCTGCAAAGGATTTTACTGGAAGAATACCAGTACAAAATACAAGAGCCGAAACGACAATGTAGCTTGCGATTGCAGTCCAATTTTTTTTCATTTTTATCTCCTTGAAATTTAGGTTTTAAATCTTTCAATATACTGACAGCGCTGACACAAATTTTCTACCAATTTGTTTTTCTGAAACCCAGCTAGAATGGCCTGTGATCTTGCGTTATTTAAGATTTCTTCAATTTTATTTTGTTTAATGTTGCCCAGTGGAATTGCAGCTTCTTTGTCTAAACAACAGGGAACGACCGTGCCGTCCACTAAAATTCCGAAATGGGATGAAAGACCGTAACAAGTGCCCTGATCACCTAAGACAGGTAATTTTATATCGGGCCAAATAAACTCTGTATCAAAGTGTAGGTACAGTCTGTTTTTAATACGCACACTTTTTTGTCTTCGGACATCTACTAAAGCTTTTAACTTAAAATGAAAATAATCTTCAATGTGTGAAAGCATGTCCTGGTTTTTTGACTGATCACCGCGAACATCTTGCAAATTCCAAAGACGGTAATTGATGTACAGATCCGGCCGATTCAGAAAAGCACTATCAGTCCACTGAAAAATTTTATTCAAATAAGCCGTTGGGCTTTTATCTTTGAAGTTATCAAAAAAACTATGCAGAGAAAAATTAACTTGGTGGAACGAAGGACTTAATAACAGCTTGCTGTGATTTTCTTTTAGCAGCACGCCATTGGTTACAAAAAAAATCTTTACGTGATATTTTTCACAAATCTGAACCATTTCAGTAAGTTTAGGGTGCACTAAAGGATCACCCATCAAATGAAAACAAACCAATTCAGTCAGTCCAGCGATTTGCTGGATGATATTTTCAAACAGATTTAGATCCATTAACTGCTTTGTGCGAACAACCTCTGGGCAGAAACTGCACTGTAAATTACAAATGTTGCTGATCTCAATGTTGATTTTTGAGAATTTTTTTGGCTTTGGTTTTAAGCGGGCTTCAGTGAGGTTCATTTGTTATTCTCTTTATCTAGCTTAATTTTTAAGGTATGAAAAGCACTATGTCTAATGGATCAGAAATCAAAAATGCGGTTTTAGTCGGAATTCAGTTATCTAGCGTGCGCGAAGAAGAGCTGCAAAGTTCTTTGCAAGAGTTAAAACGATTAGTCACGACATTGGGTTACCGAGTTGTCGGTCAAGTTACCCAACGTCGCAGTTCCGATAAATCTTCAAGCGTTTTAGGTGAAGGTAAATTAACAGAGCTTGCAAAATGGACTGGTGGATCAGGAAAAATTGGTAAACTGTTTGAAAGAAAAAAATCAAAAGCCGCGCTTAAAAGAGACGAAGAATCCAAAGCAGAAACCGAAGAAAATGAATTGGAAGTCGAAGCTGAAGATTTAGTTACCGATGATCTAAATGAAGAAAATGAAGTCGCAGCCGCTCTTGATAATATTAATGTCGCAAACGAAAAAGCACACATTGTCATAGTCGATACAGAATTATCACCTTCACAGTTACGTAACTTAGAAAGTGCTTCGGGTGTTCCAGTACTAGATCGCACTGGTGTCATCATTGAAATTTTTAGCCGTCATGCACGCACGAAGGCCGCACGACTGCAGGTCGAAATTGCAAGGTTAGCGTATGTGGCACCACGCTTACGTGAAACGGGTGGCAACGAAGATCGTGGCGGAGGCGGTGTCGGTGGTAAAGGTGCCGGGGAAACTAGCTTAGAATTAGATAAACGGCGAATCCGAGACCGCATTAAAGAATTAAAATTAGAATTAAATTCGATCGGTAACGAACACCAACAGCGCAGATCGCGCCGCGAACAAGAAATTAGTGTTGCCTTAGTTGGTTATACCAATGCTGGAAAATCGTCGTTGATGCGGGCAATGACTGGCAGTGAAGTTTTGATTGCTGATAAACTTTTTGCGACATTAGATACAACTGTGCGACCTATTTTTCCTGAAACTCGGCCAAAGGTTTTAGTTTCTGATACCGTGGGATTTATTAAAAAATTACCACACGATTTGGTTGCTTCTTTTAAATCCACGCTAGATGAAGCCTTGAATGCATCACTTTTACTTTTCGTCGTTGATTGTTCCGACAGTGCATTTAGATCACAGTTGCAAGTGACGCAAGACGTACTCTCCGAAGTCGGCGCGACAGATGTTCCCAGGCTATTGGTTTTAAATAAAAGAGATCAGTTAACGTCTGAGCTGCAGGAAATGTTGCGCTTGGAATACCCGGATGCCATTTTCATTTCAACGCGTGATAAAGCAGACTTGCAGCTCTTGCGTGATAAAATCATGAGCTATTTTGAATCGAGTATGGTCGACGAAGATTTGTTCATTCCTTATCTTGTTCAAGGAGTTATCGGAGAAGTTCGAAATAAGATGCGTGTCCTTAGCGAAACTTACAACGAACTTGGTGTTACTTTGAAAGTACGCTCAGCGCCCGAGGCCTTAGAGCAAATTAAGAAAAAACTAATCATTAAAAGATAAATCGGTCATAAATCTTTTAACTTATTAAACAGTGGGGTATTTTTCCCGCTATCAGATATCTTTTTGCTGTGTTTCCTGACAGTTCCACATGGAATGTCTTCTGCAGTACGACTTGGATCGGGTCGTACAACGAAGGGTTTCAAGATGGCAGTTAAAGTTTGCAAACAGTTTTCTTTAGTTATGTTTTTAACAATTACTTTCTTAGTTCCATCACTGAATGCGCGGGGTCCGGAGTTTTATTCGGAACCTTTGCCAGAAGATAATTTTGCAATTTTCTTGGATAATCTTTTATCGATAAATAATATTCACCAACTAGACGCTCAGGGGCTAACGCAAGGACGTACCAGTTTTGAACCTTGGGCGGGATCTTACTGGCCCATTCATCAGGGGCTCCTGGCTAACAGATATGCTGACAACCAAAGTTCATCAAAACTGTTCATTGAAAATTATATGAATTATCAACAGAGATCGCCGAACATGATGATAGCTAGTGGAAATATCAATCAGCTTTCACCCGCTGAGAAGTACGATTTATTGGTTGGTGATCGAAATTGGAGCCTTACAAATTTCATGTGGCAAAAAGGTTTAACCGGATTTCAAACCGATGGTTTTGTTGCGACTTGGACGGGTATTTGTCATGGATGGTCCGCGGCAACAAGCATGGGAGTAAAACAGTCCGAAAAGTCCGTCACCGTGACTGATGTTACCGGAAATTACAAGATCACTTTTTTTCCTCAAGATGTTAAAGGATTACAATCTTATCTGTGGGGAAATTCAGCGCCGATTGCGATTCAAGCGGGTAACCGCTGCCGACAATCATTCGTCGATCGCGACCCGTTTCTAAGGCCACTAGATGCTTCGTGTTTAGATTCCAATCCGATGACATGGCATTTAGCAGCTACAAATCGCATTGGAATTTATCAAAATAGTTTTGTCATGGATTCAAGCTCTGGCACCGAAGTTTGGAATTATCCGGTGATGTCGTATGATTACAGTTATTTCAATCCACGCACGTTTGAAAGTTCACACTCGTTAAATGCATCTATAGAACCCATTGCGATGTTAAAGGCTGATAAATATTCAGCCTACAGAAGTCCAAGAGCCAAATTCATTGTCGGTGTTGCGATGGATGTTTTTCATCCCGCCTTGGTGGTGCCACGAACTGGCGTAAGCACTGGAAATGTTTTGCAGTACAATGTTTTTATTTATGACCTCGAGCTGGATGAAAATTTCACAATTATCGGTGGCGAATGGTATTCAAAAGATCGTCCAGATTTTTTATGGTCTTTTCCAAAAGACAGTCAAGCCTCAACACGTGAAGATTCTGAAGTGACCAGCGCATGGGATATTTCAACAAATCTTCCGGGTGAAATTGCAGGCCTTGCACAAAGCGCTTCTGCACGTGGAAAAGTTTTAAGTACGATAGCAAATGCGCTACATGCAGCAAGCTTGGGAACTTCGACTGTCGAAGAGCCTACCGCGCCGGATGATCCGATTGATTCAGGCAATCCAGCAGAACCGCCAACAGTGCCAGAACCACCTGCGGTGCCCGAATTACCCGTAGTACCTGAACTACCAGAAGAGCCGCCCGTGACAGCGGCTTCGTAATTTTTTTATTTCAGTTAACAAAAAGTTTTTAATTTTTATTTGTCGACGTACAAAAAGGATGCGTCCAGACAAATTTATTTTTCTTTGTAGTTGCCGTTAATTCGCGTACGCAACTATTTTTAATTATCAGGGTTGGGAAATCTTAACATTCACCGCATACTTGCTAAAAACAAGTGGAGGTCAGGAATGAATAGATTTTTTATAACAGCGATTGTAGCAGGAATGACAGGATTATTAGGCTGCGCAGATGGATCAAGTGATTCTAACAATTTAGCGGGTTCACTTTCTTGTGAAATACCAGCTCGTGAAACAGCAACTAACGATTTTGCAAATGTTATGTCTTCAAACACGACTGAAGATATCTCAACTTTTCAAAATTTTATTGTAAAATTTAAAAGCGATACAGAATTGCCATTGCAACCCAGTGGGCGCCCGGTTCGAGAATTTAGCGTGAAGGGCGTTACCTTCAAGGCCTTATCAAAAAATACACACACATTTAGTCTTGATATGGCATCTGAAGATAGAAAACGATACATCGATGATTTAAAAGCAGATCAATCGGTAGATTATGTGGAACCTGATTATCCAATTCAGTTCATTGATGTTGCAGGTGAAGACGAAATTTCCGAAGAAACCAATGACACTTATTTTTCACGACAGTGGATGCACCAAAATGTTCAAAGTGAAAAAGCTTGGACAGTGACTACTGGATCCAAAGATATTGTCGTTGCAATTCTAGATTCAGGGATAGATTACACGCATAAAGACTTAAAAAATAACATGTGGATGAATCCACAAGAAAAAGTGAATGGTAAAGATGATGATAATAATGGTTATGTCGACGATATTTATGGTTGGAATTTTGTTTCAAATAATGCAGACCCAAAAACAACAAGCAGTTCGAATCACGGGTCCCATGTCGCCGGAATTATTGGTGCAACGGGCTCTAATAACACTGGAGTAGTTGGTATAGCACCGAATGTTAAAATGATGGCTCTGCGATTTATCGGAGAATCTGGCACAGGGTCTACCTCTGGTGCTATTCGAGGAATTGATTACGCAGTTTCTAAACGTGTATTTGCGATCAACAATAGCTGGGGCTCTAGAGGAACTTCCAGATCATTGGGTGATGCAATTTTGCGTGCAGAAAAAGCGGGTGTTCTATTTTTAGTGGCTGCGGGGAACGGATCGAATCATGTGGGTTTTAACATTGACCGAACACCGTGGTATCCGGCGGCCTATTCGAATTCAAATGTTTTAGCTGTCGCAGCCACGCGAATGGACGACAGCTTAACGGCATTTTCAAATTTTGGATTTATGAAAGTAGATGTTGCAGCACCTGGTGCACAAATTCTATCTACGGTCAGTAACCAAGCCTACCAAAACATGAGCGGAACATCCATGGCAACGCCTTTGGTAACGGGCCTTGCAGTTCTGGTGAAGGCTGCAAACCCAAAACTGACGTATAAAGAAGTCATTAAAATTATTCGTGGTTCTGTTGATAGGAATGCCAGTCTTGCTAACAAAGTGGCCTCTGGCGGTCGAGTTAACGCATTTAAAGCAGTCACTTTGGCTACAGCGAATATAAACAAACAACCAGACGCAAAGTTAGAAATACCTTGTCTGTAATTTTTTGATTTTTTGAAAATCAATACCGATCACGATGAAACAAAATGTTTCCCAGATTCATTGCTTTTTTCAGATCAAGAACCTGCTGACTGGCGGGTTCTTGATTTGCACTAACAGTTAATAGCCCTACAATTTGCACAGCTGAAGCCTCGGGAAATGCGCTCCAAAGTAGTGCTGCAGCACCAGAAACTATAGCTGCTGATACGCTGGTACCTGATGTGGCAACACTGAGATTCAAGCCAGATGAAGGATAAATTGTGGGAATAAATTCTCCGGGTGCAAAAATTTTTACTGTAAGTCCGTAGCCACTGTATGTCGATTTATTTCCGAACTCATCCAATGAACCAACATTTATACTATTGGGTAAATCTAAAGAGGATGGAACTATTTCATTCAATACAACATCGATTGGACTGTTTCCAGCAGCGTTAACAAAAATTACATTTTCGTTTTTCCAAGACAGAAATGCTTGTTTCAATAGTTCAGAGCAGTTGATCGACCAACTATTATTTATGATGTGAACTTTTCTAGATATTGCATAGGCCATCGCTTGCTGAGCGTGAAATTCTGTTCCACCAGTTTCGTTCATGAAATCCACAGCAAGAATTTTTGCTAGTGGTGCCATGCTTAAACTTGGACGTCTGTTTGTCGATCCCGTAATTATACCGGCCATTGCTGTTCCGTGTCCGTGCTCGTCGATGGATTCTGTTTGGTTATTTACAAAATTCCAACCAAAGATATCATCGACAAAACCATTGGCATCGTCATCAATGCCATTTCTCTGAAACATGCTCTCGATTTCGTTGACTGCCAAATGATTTCGCAGTTGTGGATGGTTCAAATTGATTCCCGTATCGATAACGGCAACGACTATATTTTGACCTAGAAACCCACGGCGCCACATAAATTGCGTTTGGATCAGGTCGTGCACGCCACTTGCGGGCCTTGCAACAACATTAAAAGCAGCGTTTACAGGCTGTGCATCGCGGGCCAATAAATAATTGGGCTCAATAAAAAGAATTTTCGGATCGTTTAACTTAATAAACTGTGAAATGTCGTCATCTTGCTGAGTGTGCAATAAGGTAGATTCTTTATTTTTCCAGTGAACTATGAATTGTTTTTCTAATTTCGTGCGCTGACAACGGATCGTTTCTGGTTCCAGTATTTTATTTTTATTTTCGCTGCATCCATAACTAAATAATAAAAAGAAAATAAATGTTAAGTGATAAAGAAAATTCATATATTTTCAGTTCCAGTTAGTGCAGTTAGATAGGTTAGTTGCAGAATTTCAATTCATTTTTTATTGGCAAACTCATGATGCGTTTTATTTCGTCTACCGACAACGTACCAGCTAGATCTAGTTCTGGTAAAACGTCTAAAGGATCTGTAAAAGCGGCAGACTTCACTTGGGTAAAATAACGTGGTTCAATTTCATACCGTGTTGGCAATTCATTTTCATTCTGAGCCCAGCTGACGTATTTGGTGATTTGATGTTTTAATATTTTTTTAGATTCGCATAAAGGATCAACAGTAGAGTATTTTTCGGTAATTTTTAAATTATTTTTAGAAGCATAAATCACTGTGTATTCATAAGGCTGTATTCGATTGTAAAGCGCTTCTTTTTGTTTCTTGTGCATAGTTTCGGGCCATTTGTCTTGCAAATGGAATGTGATATGCAGATCAGAACTTTCAGTTATTTGATACGTAAGTACTTCTCGTGATGCAGACAATATTTGAATTGTGCTGCAGTCAGCTTGTTTGACCTCATTAAACAAGGCCAGCTCGTTAGCCTTACCTTGTTTATAGTAAAAAGTTGAAGAAGAAAAAAACAGATTTTTCGAACTAGAAATTCCACTGAGGGGTTTAAAATCTGTAATCATTGTAGCTGCAGGAAACGAAAACTGTGGGTTTTCAATCTGTGACATGAACTTTTCTAGGTTTAAACATTTATCTGATGAAACATCAGAAATCAGAATCTCAGCCTTTGGTGGAATAAGTGCAAAAAATGCCGAACTTTCATCTGTGCTTTTTTTCTGGCAAGCCATTGTAAGTGTAAATAAAATCAGCGTTAAGTTTAGTTTCTTTGTTTTCACCTGAGCTCCGTATCGTTGATATTTTTATTTAGGATTAAAAAAAAGCGGGTCACACGAATGCGCCCGCTTGTAACTATTTTCTGACCAGATAAATTTAGTTCTTTTTGTCTTTGTCTTGTTCTTGTGTCGGAGTTTTATCTTTCTCTTGTTCCTGAGCGGGTTCTTTATCTTTGTCTTGCTCTGGAGTTTTATCGTCTTCTTGAGCAGGTGTTTTATCTTGCTCTTGAGTTGGAGTTTTATCGTCTTCTTGAGCAGGGGTTTTATCTTGCTCTTGAGTCGGAGTTTTATCTTGTTCTTGAGCAGGAGTTTTATCTTCTTCCTTAGCTGGTTCTTTATCTTGTTCTTGCTCTTGTTTTTGTTCCATTTCTTTTAACCAAAGAGTTCCCTCGATAGTTGCGCACTCTTCTGTTTTTTCTTCAACTTTATCTTGTTCTTGAGCAGGAGTTTTATCTTGCTCTTGAGTTGGAGTTTTATCGTCTTCTTGAGCAGGAGTTTTATCTTGCTCTTGAGTTGGAGTTTTATCGTCTTC
>JAYTPC010000107.1:0-1193 GCA_043747425.1 Bdellovibrionales bacterium | reverse complement strand
ATTAACAACAAGTGTAGCTAATGCTTCACCGTCAACATCTTCAGCGATGATTAAAAGTGGACGACCTTGTTTTGCAACTGCTTCAAGAACGCCAATCATATCTTTCATAGAAGAGATTTTTTTGTCGTAAATTAAAACATAAGCGTTTTCTAAAACCGCTTCCATTTTTTCTGGATTAGTTACGAAGTAAGGAGACAAGTAACCACGGTCAAACTGCATTCCTTCAACAACAGTCACTTCTGTTTTTGCTGTTTTAGAATCTTCGATCGTGATAACGCCTTCGCGGCCAACTTTATCCATCGCGTTTGCAAGCATGGTTCCGATTTCCATGTCGTTGTTCGCAGAGATTGATCCAACCTGAGCAACTTCATTAGAACCTTTAACAGGTTTTGCCATGTTTTTTAATTCATCAACAACAATACCAACAGCTTTATCGATACCGCGCTTGATAGACATCGGGTTGTGACCTGCAGAAACTAACTTAGCGCCTTCGCGGTAAATTGCTTGAGCCAAAACAGTCGCAGTTGTTGTTCCATCACCGGCTTCATCATTGGTTTTAGAAGCAACTTCTTTTACCATTTGAGCGCCCATATTTTCGAATTTGTTTTCTAATTCGATTTCTTTAGCAACAGTAACACCATCTTTAGTGATCAGTGGTGAACCAAAAGATTTGTCGATAACAACGTTACGACCTTTTGGACCTAAAGTTACTTTAACAGCGTTTGCTAAAACATTTACGCCTTTTAAAATGTTTGATCGTGCATCTTCAGAAAAAACTAACATTTTGCTCATTTAAATCTCCATCTATTTTTCGAACCAAAAGGTCCGAGGTTAATATAAAAAAAGCGAACCATAAGTTCGCAGATAAAATTAATTACTGTACGATTCCTAAAATATCTTCTTCACGCATCATCAAATATTCTTCACCAGATAATTTGATTTCAGTGCCTGCGTATTTAGAAAATAAAACTTTGTCTCCGGCTTTCACTTCAAGTGGTAGAGTTTTACCATCTTCAGTCACGCGACCTTTGCCAGCAGCAACGATTTCGCCACGCTGAGGTTTTTCTTTTGCTGTATCAGGAATGAAAAGTCCACCTGCGGTTTTTTCTTCTTCTGCCATGCGACGAACTAAAATTCTGTCGTGTAAAGGACGTACGCCTAATTCTTTTGCCATAATAATGACCCCCATAAAA
>JAYTPC010000106.1:0-22943 GCA_043747425.1 Bdellovibrionales bacterium | reverse complement strand
TTGTGGCCATTCTTTTTAAAGTAATTTATAAATTCATTGCGTATTTCAGAACTCTTCATCATGGGATAATACTCCTGCTTTAAATTCTTTTTTTAATATATCTTGTACAATTTCTGATTCATAACCACGTGCTATCAAAAAGCGCATGATCTTTGCTTTTAATTTCTGGGATTCTTTAAATACAAGTCCATGAAAATCATCTGCGGACCACTTGGCGCGCACCAGTTTTCGGGCTTTGATGACTTCAGTTTCGAAATCTGATTTTACAGTTGGTAAACCTTTGTTTTTTAATTTTTGATTGATCGACCGAATACCTTTGCCACGACGGTGAAGTTGATCCGCAAATTTTAAGTTAAGAATTTCGGGTGCAGACAGCCAGTTTTGTTCTTTCGCCCAGATTATGGCTTGATCAATAATTTCTGCTTGGGCATATAATTTTAATTTTTGTCGCAATTCCTTTTCCGAGTGATCACGTTTAGCCACGTAATCCATGATTCTTTTTTTTGCATGCTGAACCGTCATCCACTTTTTTGCAGGATTTTCTTTGGTCGGATAGGGTTTACGGGCGCGCGGTCCAAATGCCATGAATTATCTTAGTCAAATCGACTGCAATTGACAATACTTCAGCAGATGTAGGATCTTGGTTTTGACTCAGGTAGGAAAGAATTCCGAAATTAGACGTGCTAGCTTTACCAGAAATCATTTTACTAGGCCTATGCCTTTTAGGAGTATCAGTATGTTTGAGTCATTCGGATTGTTTGGTGTGATTGTTTTTTTTCTAGCCATAGCCATCATTGGTGGGGCATTTACGACAGTTCAGCAGGGAACTGTTTCTGTGATCACCATGTTCGGAAAATACCGCCGTGTTATGTATCCGGGTTTAAATTTTAAAATTCCTTTTCTGGAAATTGTTTTCCGCCGAATTTCGATTCAGAATCAATCTGTCGAGTTGCAGTTTCAAGCGATTACGAATGATCAAGCAAATGTGAATTTCAAAGCAATGCTTTTGTATTCCGTCATCAATCAAACTGAAGAAACCATCAAAAGTGTTGCCTTTAAGTTCATCGATTTCGGAAGTTTAATGCAGACATTGAACCGCACCGTAGAAGGCAGCGTTCGAGGATTTGTCGCTACCAAGCGCCAAAATGAAATTTTAGCACTTCGCAGAGATATCACTGAAGCAGTTAAAGTCAATTTAGATGAAGATTTAAAAAGTTGGGGTTATCACCTGATCGATTTGCAATTAAATGACATCGCCTTTGATGAAACAATTATGCAGTCAATGGCGCAAGTGGTTGCTTCCAGCAATCTTCGAGCTGCCGCTGAGAACGAAGCTCAGGCATTGCTAATTCGTAAAACCAAAGCCGCAGAAGCTGATGGTCTGTCGATAAAAATTTCTGCAGAAGCAGAAAAAATTGCCTCTAAATTACGTGGTGAAGGTATCGCTTTATTTCGTGAAGAAGTTGCAAAGGGTATGAGTAAAGCGGCTGAAGAGATGAAATCTGCAGGCTTGGATTCATCTTTTATTTTATTTTCTATGTGGACAGATGCGATTAAGCATTTTGCTGAAAATGGAAAAGGAAATGTCATCTTTTTAGATGGATCTAACGAAGGTTTAGATAAGACAATGAAACAGATGATGTCGTTAAGTCTGATCGAACAAGCAAAGCGCTAATCAGTTCAGGTGTTTATTAAAACACTTGGCCTTTTGCTAATATCCACGAATAAAAAATAACCGAATCATCATCTTTTTTCAGCTGGTTAAATTCATTTTGCATCTCTTCAACCAGCTCTTTGGTAACTCGTCCAGTTGCAATCAGATTGTCAGCTCCGCTTAGCATTAATCCAGCCCAGTAATCAATAAACTGCGCGCGCTTTTTTGGAGTGCGATTGTCATACTGATGGGTTAGCACTTTCGTCGAAATATTTTGGTAACCTGCTGCCATCAAGTAATTGGCCAATTTTCCGCCGACAAATGGATCACCTTTCAAAGAATACTGATAGTCGTTAAACTCAAACCAGTATTTCAATGTCGACGGTGAATAGGGGTGACAGTAAAACGTAGAATTAAAAACTTCATTGCAGTAAATGATGCCATTTGCTTTCAGCACACGCTTAATTTCTTTTAAAATTCCAACTGGATTTTGCACGTGTTCCAAAAGCCAACAAACAAAAGCACCATCAAAAGAATTATCCGCGAACGGAGAATGAAGTGCATCGCCAACGTAGGTCTGCACTTGGCCGGTTTTTATTTTTTCTGACAAAGTTTTACGAGCTCTTTCGACTTGAGTCTCTGAAGCATCTAAGGTGCTTATTTTTAAATGCGGAAATCGTTCTAGTAAAATTTGAGTTTGAGCGCCGACGCCACTGCCGACTTCGACAATATTAGACTGCCCAGAAAAATCAATCTGAGAAAAAATATTTTCTTCATGTACACGGGCCTGTTGATAAAGACGATCTTGCTCGTCGGCAGAAAAGCCGTGAATGTAGCCATCTGCTAAGCCTGATTTTTTTAACATGCAAATCTCCGTGACTGTTCTTAGATGTCTTCTACATTTCGTTACAGCCGTTAGGTTAACAAATAAATGTTGTCTGCTAAAACAATCACACCTTAAACTAGTCCCCATGATTAATAAAATATTATTGCTCATCGCAACTTTTTTTAACCTTGGTCGAGTTTCTAAAGCACCGGGAACTTTAGCTACACTGGCAACGATTCCAATCTGGTGGCTGTTGGCTCAGGCCGGGCCCTTAATTTACATGGCAGCAGTTATTTTGCTGATACCACTGGGAATATTCGCAGCGCAGGCGTATGAGGCACAAGCGAATCAGCACGACTCAAAAGAAATCGTCATCGACGAAGTAGTGGGCTTTTTGATTACAATGACTTGGTTACCGGTGACGTGGCAGTCGGTGCTTTTCGGTTTTATTATTTTTCGATTTTTAGATATTGTGAAGCCGCCCCCAATTGGCTTACTGGATCGTCGAGTGAAAGGCGGTCTTGGTGTAATGATAGATGATGTCGCTGCTGGAATCATCGGCAGTTTAATACTTCAATTGGTTTATACCCAGACTTCATGGCTCGGCGTGCAAATTTCAAATTTGACAACCAGCTAATTCACGTTCAATCTGAATATGTAAATTATATGAAAATTCATGACGATGTTTTAGAAATTCAGCTCGTAGAACAAGTGACTGACTGGACAAAAAAATTGGTTCAGGATCTTCGAGACAAGAATTTGACTGTAGGTACGGCCGAAAGTTGCACTGGTGGACTTTTGTCTAGTTTTCTAACGCTGCATCCGGGTGTTTCCGAGATCTTTTTGGGATCTATCGTTAGTTACGCGAATTCAGTGAAAGAAAAACTTTTGAACGTGAAAGCCGAAACTTTCAAAAAGTTTGGTGCAGTCAGTTTAGAAACAGCAAGTCAGATGGCTGAAGGTTGTTTGAAGCAGTTAGAAGTAAAAATAGCCGTTGCGATTACGGGTATTGCAGGTCCGAGCGGTGGATCAGCACAAAAGCCAGTTGGAACTGTATTCATCGCTGTGGCTGGTTCGAATCGTGAAACAAATGTTTTTGAACACCACTTTTCAGGTGATCGAAAACAAATTCAGCTTCAGGCCTGTGCCGAAGCGGTAAAGCATTTAGCAGAATATATTAAATAGATTTTTTAAAAAATTTTAAAACAGAATTATAAAAACGAAAAAAAACAAGGAGAACAAAGATGGCAGCAAACACAAACTCAAATCTAGATGCAAAAGCTCAAAGCGAAAAAATTAAAGCTTTAGAATTAGCAGTTAGCACAATTGAAAAACAATTCGGTAAAGGTTCAATCATGCGATTAAACGCAGGTGATTCTTTAATTAAAGATGTTGAAGTCATTTCGACAGGTGCTTTATCATTAGATATCGCTTTAGGCATAGGCGGTCTGCCAAAAGGTCGTATCATTGAAATCTTTGGCCCAGAATCATCAGGTAAAACAACATTAGCGCTTTCTGCTATTGCTCAGGCTCAGAAAAAAGGTGGCGTTGTTGCATTTATCGATGCAGAGCACGCGTTAGATGTGAACTACGCTAAAAAATTAGGTGTAAACATTGAAGACTTGATGATTTCTCAACCTGATAACGGTGAACAAGCATTAGAAATCACCGAAACTCTTGTTCGTTCTGGCGCTATCGACGTGTTGGTTATCGATTCTGTTGCTGCATTAACTCCGCGTGCTGAGATCGAAGGCGACATGGGTGATTCACACATGGGTTTGCAAGCTCGTTTGATGTCTCAGGCTTTACGTAAATTGACGGGTGCGATCAGCAGATCTAATACATTGGTTATTTTCATCAATCAGATTCGTATGAAAATCGGTGTGATGTTTGGAAATCCAGAAACAACAACTGGTGGTAATGCATTAAAATTCTATGCTTCTGTTCGTTTAGATGTTCGCCGCGTTGGTGCACTGAAAAATGGAGAAGACGTCGTTGGAAATCGCACATCCGTAAAAGTCGTAAAAAACAAAATGGCTCCGCCATTTACAAAAGTTGAATTTGACTTGATGTACGGTGAAGGTATTTCTGCTGAAGGAGACATTCTGGATTTAGCAACGACTGCAAATATCGTTGAGAAATCAGGATCGTGGTATTCGTACAAAGGCGAGCGCATGGGTCAAGGCCGCGACCAAGCAAAAGATTATTTAAAAGCGAATCCTGCAGTTCGTGATGAATTGCGTGCGACTGTTTTAGCAAAAAATGGAATTGGTCAGCTGTTAATGACAAATGATATGTCAGATGCGGTTGCTGATGAAGCTTCTGTTGAAATGGACATGCCAAAGAAATCTAAAAAAGCAAATGCTGTTAAAGAAACAGCATCAAAAGAAAAGTTAAATTAGTTTTTAATTTTTGAACAATTGTACTGGTCTGTGACATTGCTTCTATCGCCGTCTGGCAGGTAGTTCGATTTCACAGTCAGTGCAAGTTCGCCATCAGCTCCGCTTTCAAACAGGCCATTCATTCGATATCCCTCTGTAACATAAGCTCTGAAAGAATGAATCGTTCTATCGTCTTCAGCTAAAGTGATTTTTGCTATTCCAAGCTGTAAAGCATTGCCAACTTTTACTTTGCCTTCACGGTCTTGAGCTGTTTTCCATATTCTTTGGGGTGCAGTTGTTTTAAATACAAGTGCTTCTGATTTTGTAATGTGAAAGCAAACGATGTTAGCTTTTTTGATATCTGAAACAGTGGTGCCCTCAGCATATGCGAATTTTAAAGATCCAAAAAATGCGACGGCTAAAAATGTAAAAAATAAAAAATACTTCATAAATCACCTCTGTGACCCATTGTCTTTCAATAGATAAGCCATGTCTCAATTGAAGACAAAAGTTAGATGATTAACCTTTTAGATGTGTTTAATTAGCCCAGGGCAGCTTTGATGTCTGCTAATAGATCTTTTGGTTCAGTCGTCGGCGCGTAACGTTTGATAACTTGGCCTTGCTTGTCTATCAAAAATTTTCCAAAGTTCCATTTTATGTCTTCGGTTCCAAGTATTCCGGGCACTTTTTCTTTCATGAATTGATAAACCGGGGCTGTATTTTTACCATTCACATCGATTTTATCAAGAATTGGAAAAGTGACAGAATAATTTGTTGAGCAAAAATTTTGAATTTCTTCATTCGTTCCAGGCTCTTGACCCATGAACTGATTGCACGGAAATCCGAGGATTAAAAAGTTTTTGTTTCCCAGTTCTTTGTACAATGATTCAAGTCCGGCATACTGTGGAGTCAATCCACATTTGCTAGCGACATTTACAACAAGAATTACTTTTCCTTTATGCTGAGAAAGATCATAATCGGTTTTAGCGGCTGATAACACAGTGAAGTCATGAAATGAGTTTTTAGATGAATTTGTCATGGGAGAAGCTCCTTTTTTTATTACACTCAAAATAACTGTAATTCGTTCCATTTAAAAAAGCCATTTTCTTTTGTCTCAGACTGAGATTTCTACGTTATTGCGATTTAGCTGTTCCTTGCAAAAGCCGATAGGTGGTTATCATGCAAGGGGTGCAAACATGAAAATGAGTATTGCTTTTTTTGCAGTAATCTTCTTTTCTTTCTTGTCTTTGGCGGCAGATCAAAAATGCAGCCAGGTCGGAGAAGGCGCTCAGAATTCTTGTATTACTGCAAAGGAATATACCCAAAAAAAGTATGAAGAAACAATCGCTCCTAGTTATACGCCAGCTAAGCCTGATCCTAAGCCGACTCCAGCAGCAGTTGCGCCGAAAGCTGCAACACCAGCTCCTCAGCAACCGATAGCAGCTGTTCAAGTTAACGACCTTAAGACCTGCTTGCAAAAATGGGATCAAAAAGCGAACGCGTGTTTAGCTTCAGCACAAACAGCGAAAAAAAGTTGTGATCAAAAAAAT
This sequence comes from Bdellovibrionales bacterium, assembly GCA_043747425.1. Lineage (GTDB taxonomy): Bacteria > Bdellovibrionota > Bdellovibrionia > Bdellovibrionales > Bdellovibrionaceae > Pseudobdellovibrio. The sequence goes on along the minus strand of JAYTPC010000106.1, from coordinate 16,532 downwards.
TCGGAATCTGGCATTGGTGACGTACAGAAATACACAGATGGCATTACAAATTCGACTGTTAATCAAAATGCTGGAAAGGGCTCCGTCGCTGAGTGCGCTAAGGTTAGCTTATTTGGTAACACGGCAATAAATGGCTTAAACGCTTTTAAAGAAATCTGTGAAGATGATTTTGCTACTTGCAGTTCAGATTGCAGTGAAGTCGTCTCAGCATCAGAAGGGCCCATCATCGCAAATGAATGTTTAGATCTTGCAAAGACTGATGAAGAAAGAAATGAAGTCGTTAACACAATTATGAAAATAATTTCGGCAAGTCGAAGTGGTCGAAATATTTGTATGGTCGAAGCGAAAGCTGAAAAAGATATATTTGATCAACTGATGGCTACGATCGGAAAAAGCACGCAAGCTGCAAAAGTTTGTGCTTGTAACTTCTCAAGCAATGGCAACTGTGAATCAATTCCAAATCCTAAAGATTGTTTACCGGGTGCAGCCTCGGCCGGTTCCGCGGCATGCAACGTTTTTGCTAATGACAATTGCGCTTTGGGATCGCCCCAATTCAGTTCGATTCCATGTCAGTGCGCGCGGGATAGCTCGGCAGCTGTTTGCCGAACTGCGGCTGCTGTTCCACTTTCAAATTTTGCGCTAGATTTAAAACCTAGCCCTGGTGGCGTCACAGCAGGTGTTGCCGGAGTTGCCGATTCAGGAAGTGGTAACCTTAATTTAAGTGGTGGATACAATTTGAATAAGCCCGTTCCTGAGCTGAAAGCCGATGACAAAGATAAAACCTCGGGTGGCGGTTATGCAGGCGGTAATGGCAGTGCCAGCGGCGCTGGTGGTGGATCATCTGCGGCAGGTGGCAGCGGTGATCCTGCTGCTTTAGTGGATGAAGATGGATCAAGTAAAACAGGGTTAGCTGGACTGTTTAATCAGGTGAAATCATCTTTTGGAAATAATAAAAGTGGATCTAATAAAAATACCAAAGCCGCAGGTTACCGCGGAGGAAAAAGTAACGGATCAAATTCAGATTACGACTTAGATAAATGGCGTCCTCGTGGACCTGCAAACGCGAACTGCAACATCAGCCAGTTACGTTGCAAAAATGAAGACATTTTTCTAATTATGAACAAACGTTACGATGTCATTGGGATGTCATTCATTTTAAGTCCTTAAAACGAAAAATGCAGACAACTGTTAAGTTGCCTGCATTTTTTTATTCTTCAGAAAATTTCGGATTAAAATTGAGCTATATCATACTTTCTGACTGAAACCTTGATTTCTAACTGGATCGACCGAATCACGCTTGTAAATGATTTTGGTTGATGTCCACCTAAAGGACTTCCATCGAACCCCGGTGCGCTATCTTTTTGTTGCATGTGGTCCGTGTGATTGTAAGCCGCGCCGTTGTTGATCACGACTGCATTCGTTGTGTCTCGCAGTTCGTTGATAAATGAAACACTAACTTGTTCGTTTTTATTTTCTTGATCAGCAAAAATCTGACAACCTTCTGTATTTTCAATTTTGATAATAAAGCGATCAGCTAAGCCAGTTGCATTCATTTGGTTAAAGTTACACTTTACTGATTCGCCATTTGATTTCACAAATTTTAAAAACAGCTCTGAACCTGGGTTTCCTAGCAAATTACCAGCAGCGCTTTTGGGTTCTGTCATTTGAACACCAGCATAAATTCTGCTTACGTAAGTGTTGTACTCATGCCACTCACAACGTTTCCAAAAGTCATAACTTCCGCAACGATTATTGCCTGTAACAGAAACAGTAACTGAACCCTCTGTTGCATCTATCTGCGATTTCGTTCCTAACATTTCAATTTCAACTATCGAATTTGGATTAGCAGTGATTAGTAAACTTCGTTCATTTTGATATTCTGGGCGATTGTCGATGAAAGTACCTTTTTCATCTTGGCTACTTTGAAAGACAACTTCTGGAAATAAAATTTGTTGTGGCTTTGCTAAGCTAATTACGTTTTGACCAGTCATAGTTGTCGAGTACTGTTGGTAGCCCACTTCTAAGTTGCGTGATTCACTATTTTTTTCGTAACTGACGTTTACGCAAACTGCCGTATCAATAGGACATTCAGCTGGAGCATCTTGACCTGGTTTTAATTCATACGGAGTCACGAACGAATCGTAAGCCATCTGAATCAACTGATTAACAACATCGGTGCGATCACCTTTGATAAATAAATTAAATGTCTCAGCTTGAATGATCTTTTGAATTGTAACTTTAACATCAGCTTGAGCATATGGTGGATATTTAGCTGATAAAGAAGCTGCTAATTTTTCAAAAACTTTCGATTTGTCTAGTTGAATTCTGACGTCTGATTCGACGTAGCCCACCAACACTTCAAAAGTAACCGAGGCATCAAGTTGATGATGGTAAAGAGCTTCATTGATGATATAATCAGCTTGTGATTTCGGAACGACTAAGTTCAATGTAAACGGTCTGTTCAATTCGCATTGATTACCAGCATTTAATGTTTCAGGAGTTACATCGAATGTTGATCCTGCCACTGCAATTTTAAATGATTTAGCACAACCATCTAAAGGGCCAAAACTTACATTAGGGTCATAATTTCTTTCTGCCAACGTCGCTTTCACAGAATTTATATCCACTAAGTATGATTCTGGTAACTGAACCGTTGAAACACCGTCCGTGCTAGGAATTACCGGTGATAATCCATCCACTAAAATAGCATGAAGTGGAATCAGAACATTATCGCCAACTTGTTTTACTTTAACGTTAGCTCGGTCTGCTTTTCGATAGAAATATAATTTAGGAGCAAAATAAATAGCTTGTTTTGTTCTGACATTGCCTTTTGATCGAACAGTAAAGGCATTCACATTCAAAGACGATGGCAAGTTTAAAGACTCTAATGTTGTTTCCTGCATCATCGAAGCAGCGCTTGCGTGGCCTTCTCGGGTCAACACTTTTGATTTTACTAAACCGGAATCTCCGAAGCTATCTGTTTCAGTGGTCCAAGCGGATTCATCTAGTATTTTAAGATGTCCTGATGATCTTGTCTTTTCATCCGTTGCTGATTCTGAACCAGAGCCCGTGCATCCTGATAATAGACCTTGCAGGATGGCTAAGCCACACACGGCTAATAACGTTTTCTTTACTAAGTTCTTATTTGTTTTCATTTTCGTATTTCCCCTTTTAGGTTTTGGTTGTTTGTGACAAAGCGATTTTGCAAAGGGACAGCCCGTCGGTGGCAGCTTATTAACGAATACAGCGGATCTGAGTTCCGAATTCTGGATTTTATTCTGAAATTCTAGATTTCAGATTCTGAAACTCGGGAATGGATTTTTGGTTTTGTAAAAGGTTCATGGAGGGATTTAGCAGTGTCTCAGGATGAGAATTTTTCTGTGGTTTTCTTAAGTGAATTTCCCGGAGTGCCGATAAGCACCTATCATGCAAGGGGATCGAAGTATGAAATTAGGGATCGCTTTTTCTTTTTTATTTATTTTTCTTTTTTCCTTCTTAGTAGAGGCGGGTCGAGGATCTAGTGTGTGTCCGGCAGGTACGAAGAGAAATTGGTTGTCAAATTGTGTTCCTGATGGATCAAAACCAATAGTAAAAGCTCCAGCGCCACCAAAAATTTGTGATACTCAAGGCACGAAATCTTGCTCTACATCTGCAGCTGAAAAAGCGCAACGTGAAGCTGATACAAAAGCTGCAATACAAATGATCGGTAAGCAAGGTGAAAAAAACACGGATGGACCACCTGCGAAACCTGGAATAGTAAAAAGAAAATCCGGAAATAAAAAATCCGATCCGAAACCAGAAGCAAAACCAAGTCCCATTGAAGCCGCACAGACGGATGTAGTAAAACCTGTTGGTGAAACTCCATTCGAAGTTTGTATTCGTGGGTGGTATCAGCAGGTGGAAAGCTGTGAATCAAAAGCTGAAGATGCAGTTACAAGATGTGACATAGATAAGTCAGAGAATGAAGAACTGAATTCGGCCAAAAAGCTGGGACGAAAAATTACGGGTGATGAAATCAACAAGCGCCAAGGCTCGGGGCAAGCCAACGAGTGTGGTTTAGCAGCTCTACTAGGAAATACAGCATCCATGGCCATAGACCAATTTAAAAATAGCTGCGAAGAAATCCAAGCGGATTGTGTCGACTCTTGTAAAGCTGTAAAAGAAGCCATCCAAAGCGGTGCAATTGAAAAAGAATGTTCTGAAAAAATTTCTTCTGCTAGCAAGTTGGCAGAAGAATCTGAGTTGCGCGAACACATAGAAAAAATTAAAAGTACTTACAATGAAGGCGACGAAAAATGTAGCGCTATAGCAAGTGAGAAAAAAGGTATCGTAGAACAAACGCTAAGTGCTATTGCGAACTCGACCCAAGCAGCAAAAATATGTCAGTGCCGATTGACGGCATCTGGCCCAAGTGGCGGATTTGATCCAGCGATGTGCGAGCAAGGTGTTCCAAATCCGACGGATTGTTTACCAGGGGCAGCGCTTGCTGGTTCACCCGCTTGTAACATTTATGCCAATGATGATTGTACTTTGGGATCTGGAAAATTTAACTCTATACCATGTCAGTGTGCTCGGGATAGTTCGGCATCGGTTTGTCGATCGGTTGCTGGTAAACCTACGCCTTCGAATTTTGCTATGGATTTAAAAGCTGGTTCTGTAGTTGTTGGCGCTGGTGGCGGCTTCGCCGATGGCGGCGATAGTGGAAATTTAAATTTAGGTGGCGGTTATGACATTAAAAAACCTCAGGGTGAACTAAAACCAGGTGAAGCAGATGCTGCTGGCGGCGGTTACGCTAGTGGTGGTGGCGGTCCGGGTGGCGCTGGCAGCGGATCTGGTGGCGGAAATGGTGAAGATCCGGGTGCATTGGCTGAGGAAGATGATGGTTCTAACAAAGGTGGACTCCCAGGGTTATTTAACCAAGTGAGAACTTCTATGGGTGATTTATTTGGTTTAAAAAATAAATCTGGCAAAACTGCTGGTTCACGTGGTGTGGGCGGTGGCCGGCCTGCAGGATACAATATCAAAGATTGGATTCCGCGCGGAGTTGCTGGTGCGGGCTGTCAGATTAGCCAGATGCGCTGTAAAAATGAAGATATCTTTTCGATCATGAACCAACGCTATGATAAGATTGAAACCACATTTACTGATGCACCGTGAGTTTGCCTGTCATCGGTTCTTTGAATATTTTTTAAAAAATTTATTGTAAATGTAGCAGCTGAATTGTTTGATTCTGCTGTTTTTGATCGACAATCAAATTGATATTCTTATCTGTACAGAAAATGTGGTTCACTGAAATTTGCGCTGATCTTAGTTTTTCTTCGATCAATTTAATTTGCTGTTGTTTTGGAGATTCTTTGTAAGTCACTGATACAGTGGATAGTGTGCTGTTGCTTAGATTGAAATCAGTATTTAAAAAATTAATTTTTTCGATGAGATCTAAATTTTCTTTTGGACCTGTTATGTAGAAAGTGGTTTCAAAATCTGTCAGAATTTCAGTCGACGATACCTGCTGCTTGTTTAAATAATTCAGAAAGTTTTTCTGAGACTCTTTTATGTTGGCGTTGTTTGCTTTTACTTTTATTTCAAAAACTGTAGTGAACGAATTTACTGATAGAAAACTGTTTTTAATTTCGCTGTTTGAAATGCTTACCATTGTGCCAATAGCATTTTCGTCAGCTGCAGAGCCTACAAATAATGAAACATTTTTTTGCTTAGCCATTTCGACGGATTTGTAATGTAAAACTTTGGCTCCCCATTTAGTCATCTCTAACAGATGATCGTAATGCAATTGCATTAGTGCTTTTGCATTGGGTACAACTTTTGGATCTGCAGAGTAAACTGCATCTACATCTTTTAATATTTCACAGCGATCAGCTTTTAGATATGCGGCCATGGCCACAGCTGAAGTGTCAGAACCACCACGACCCAAAGTTGTTATTTCTTTCGTGTGGGGAGAAACCCCTTGAAATCCAGCCAAGATGACGATTTTATTTTCTTTTAGTGCTTCTTCAACACGAAATGCTTTTACATCAATGATCGTGGCATTGACGTGTGAATCATCCGTTAAAATACCAGCCTGACTGCCGGTAAAGCTGATGGCACGACTGCCCAGATCATTCAGCGCCATACTTAGCAGCGACATGCTGATGCGTTCTCCAACTGTTAGGAGCATATCTAATTCACGTAAGTGAGGGTTCGGTGAAACTTGCCGGGCCAAAATAATTAGTTGGTTTGTTGTCTGTCCCATGGCGCTAACAACGACAACAACCTGAGTACCCGTTTTGTGAAGATTATGAATTCGAAGTGCGACCTGTTTTATTTTTTCAGGGGTTGCTAATGTAGCACCGCCGTATTTTTGTACGATGAGCTTTTTTTTGTTTTTGGTTTCATGGGCATCGTGCATGATGATTAGTCTAAAGCTAATTTCTTGTTATGATCACTAAAAAATTGCCGAGACGTTTTCAATGACCCCAGTGGTATACGAATATGATGACCGCTAACTTCTTTCGGGACGTATCCCAAAACCAACTCTGCGTTTAAATCTTTCATTGCCTTGCGAGTGATTCCCAAATGGTCAGCTAGCTGATCCATGTCTGAGCCTGATGGAGCCCAAACCGTTTCGTATTGCAGCGGGTACTGGGCATCGATGCTACGAAAACCGTAAAGATTAGGAGCTTTTGCAATCATCAGTGCTGCTAATATTTTTGGAACGTAGTCTTGGGTTTCTAGCGGTAGGGCACCTTTTTTGACCAGTTCCCAGTAGTCGTTTGTTCCATATTTTTTTATTTGTCGGCGAAGGCCGTTTTCACCCATGTTGTAACTGGCGGCAACTAAATACCAAGAACCAAATTCACGATTCAGATCTTGCAAGTAGCGAATAGCAGCTTGCGTGCTTTTTCGTAAGTCACGACGTTCATCTAACCACCAGTATTTCTTTAGTCCGTAACTTGCGCCTGTTGATTCAATAAATTGCCACGGACCTACTGCAGAAGCTGAACTAACTGCGTGCGCAGAAAAACCACTTTCGATCATCACCATGTAAGCAAGATCTGTGGGTAGCCCGGCTTTTTTAAGTTCAGACTGAAGTAGCGGCATGTACTTCGTTGATTTTTCTAACCAATCCCGAAAAAAAGTTTTCCCACGCGACTGAAAAAAGGAGATCCACTGACTTACTTTTTTATTGTAGGTAACGGGCAGGTCAAAAATAAAATGGTCTGTCTTATGGGTTTGTTTTAGTTCTAATAATTTTAATTTTTCTTGCAGCGATAAACTTGATAACGGAAGAGCTAAAGATTTGGTTCCAGCGGCCGGAAGCGCAGCATGGGCAGGGCTTTCAAGTAAAATTGCTAGAAGTAGAATAGGACAAAAGTTTTTTAACATTCGAGTACTGAGTATCTCAGGTAAAAGTACTTTTGGTCGAGAGGACTTTTTTGACAGTCGAGTTCATTTAAGCTGACAAATCAATGACAGGACTTGGACCAAGGTCGATGTGTGAAAAAGACTTATCGGCGGTCTATTCAAAGTAAATGAGTCTAGATTTTTTTGGTTAGACCAGTGGCTGGTCGTGGTCCCGGTGGCACCTGGGTTGCTTTTTGAATCACTCAGGAGAAAAGCCCAATGAGTATCAAAGGTATTTTCACAGCATTAAGTGGAGCCCTGGCACAGACCACAAAGATCGACACGATTGCCAATAATATTGCAAACGTGAACACGACTGGTTTTAAAAAAGACCAACAGACTTTTAGCGAGTACTTAACTGCCATGGAAAAGGAACCAGAAGTCATTCAAGTTCCACGAGTTCCGGCCTCTATCGAAAGTTTCTATGATTTAAATGGCGGCGACAAAGGTTACGTCGACACTGCGGGCACTTACACAAATTTCGAACAGGGAAGTTTAAAACACACCGGCGGCAAACTTGATGTTGCTATCGACGGACCCGGTTTTTTTGAAGTCAGCACAGCCGCGGGAGTGCGATTAACTCGCGCTGGAAATTTTACTGTCGATGGAAATGGCCAGCTTGTGACCAAGGATGGACATCCGGTTTTACTGGAGGGTGAAAATGCAGCGGAACTTGAACAAAGAACCGTGCAGTTTTCTGGTTTATCTCAAGTTTACATTTCTGACGGCGGAGAAGTTTTTGACGGTGAAAAAAACTTAGGAAAACTTTCTTTGGTGAATGTCGCGAATCCCGAATCTTTACAAAAATTAGGCAGCAACTATTTTGGCTTTAAATCGAATATGGCTCCAGAGATTGCTGCCGTAAAAGTTCCAAGTTTAAAACAAGGATTTATCGAAGGTAGCAACGTGAATATCGTTAGCGAAATGACAGAAATGATTATGGCACAAAGAGTTTTTGAAGGAACTCAAAAAGCAATCAGTGCGTATGATGGTATGTCAGATAAAATGATCAACGTCGTTGGAAATGTAAAAGCTTAGTTTAACTTAATTTAAATGGGTTTTATTTTTGGGAGAATAAATGATTAAAAGTTTAAATACGGCAGCAACAGGAATGGTCGCACAACAAAATAATATGGATGTGATTGCCAATAATATTGCGAATGTAAACACGGCAGGATTCAAAAAAAGCCGTGTTGAGTTTGAAGATCTTGTTTACCACAATTTAAAAGAACCGGGCCAGGCTTCGGGACTTAATTCTGTAACACCAACGGGTGTGCAAACAGGTTTGGGAGTGCGAACAGCTGCTGTGCAAAAAGATTTTACCGGCGGACAAGTCATTATCACGAAAAATCCGCTGGATGTGCAAATTGAAGGATCTGGTTTTTTTCAACTAAGAACACCAGATGGTGATATTGCATATACCCGTGATGGTTCGTTCAAGAAAGATCCAAGTGGCCGGGTCGTTGACAAAAATGGCAATGTGTTAATACCCGAAATCACTATTCCGCAAAATTCTTTAGCCATTGAAATTTCATCAGCAGGTGAAGTTCGTTCTATGACGGCGAAAGATGCGGCTCCAGAAATTATCGGCCAAATTGATATTGCTAATTTTATTAATCCAGCCGGATTAAAAAATGTCGGTAAAAACTTATTTGTCCCGTCGGCTTCCAGTGGTCAAGTGACACAATCTCGTCCTGGCACAAACGGCACCGGTTATTTATCCCAAGGTGAAATTGAAAGCAGCAATGTCAATATCGTTGATGAAATGGTAAACATGATCACAGCGCAAAGAGCTTACGAAACAAACTCAAAAGTTATTCAAACATCTGATCAAATGATGCAAACCGCGGTGAACATAAAATGATAAAACAATTTATTAAAATAATTTTAGCATTTACTCCACTTTTTGTTTGGGCGCAGAATTCGGCTGAGATCGTATTTCCATCAGCGGTGGAAATTTCTCCACGTTCAGTCATCACCGCTTTTGACGTTGTTGAAACAAAAAATATGAATCAAGAACTTGCAGCAAATTTAAAAGCCATTCAAATTGGTGATGCCAGCACACAAAAAATTGACAAAAAAGATCTGATCAAAAAGCTTCATAATCTGAAGGCGAAGTTTGTTTTACCTTCTGAACTAAAAATCCTAAGAAGTCGTCAAGCTGTTTCTCGGATGGAGCTTGAGCGAAAAATTAAAAATCATTTAACCAGATCATGCGCAGATTGTGATTTGCAAATTCAAGTTTCTTCAGTACCGATGAACGTAAGTTCAGACTGGGAATTAGATTTAAATATCGATTTAACAAAAACTGCAGTGATGATTCCAATTCGTTCGATCTTTCAGAACGATAAAAAAGGTTGGGTCATCGGCGAAATAAAACGATATCAGTTTGTACCCATTTTAAACAGAGCCGTTAGAGCGGGTGAAGTGATCACTCCAGATTTAATTTCTTTAGAAAAAAGACAACTGCTTAATCCCCGAGAGGTCATTGTTTCTTCTGAGCATTTAATGGGAATGCAAGCTGCACGGTTTTTAAGTGCAGGTCAAATTATTAGTTTTTCGGATTTAAAAAAAGAAACAGTTCTTAAAAAAGGTCAGATGGTTAAGGCCATTGCAGGGCATGCCTTTTTTGAGGTTTCCATTTCTGCTTTAGCCGAAGAACCCGGTTCTATCGGTGATGTGATCAAAATCAAAAACATGGATTCTCAAAAAGTTTTTGCGGCTCGTATTGTTGAAAAAGGTTTAGTGAGGATAGAATAATGAAAAATAAAAATTTTAAGGTATTATTTTTTTCAATTTTAGGCTTTGTTTTAGTGCACTGTGCATCGAAGCCAGGACCAGCACCCGTCGCAGAAGAGCCAGTGCCTGTCGTCGAAGAAAAACCAGAAGAGACAGAGCCTTTATTAAGATATTCCAACATGAATAACATGGCTCCGCCATCGGATCGAAATTATCGCCGCATGACCAGACAAACGATGGAAGAAGAGGCTCAGCTGCAGGCCTCATCGGGATCTTTATGGGTGATGGAAGGTCAAACGAGTTATTTATTTTCTCAGAATAAACATCGAAATGAAGGCGATCCAACAACGATTAAGGTCGAAGGAATTGCTTTAAAATTAATTGAAACCAAAGTGGCCGTGATTCAGGATTTGATGAAAGATCTTGAAGAGCAAAGAATCAAAGCCGAAGCCGACCAAAAGTTAAAAGATGCTGAAAAAGAACGTTTGGCTGAACAAGAGCGTATGGCAAAAGAAGAAGCGTTAGCAAAAAATAATCCCGAGCATGACCCTTACGCTGGTAAATATCCGGCAGACTTAGCTGCTGACGCAAGCCGAAAGCCAGCAGCAACTGACAAAAAAACAGAGGTTGCAAAACCGACGAAAGAGGCAGCTGTTGATTTAAAAGAAGTTGCATCTATTCCTTCAAGAATTGTTGAGAAAACAAATGACGGAATGTACCGCATACGTGGTCAGCAGTTTATTACGATCAAAAAGAAACCGTACAAAGTCATTGCCACAGGTTTGGTTCGTATCGAAGATTTTGATGATGCTGACATCAGTTCAAACAAAATGCGAGATGCGCAGTTTGATGTGATTCATATGAAAAGGACAGAGTAATGAAAATTGGAATATGGATCTCTCTTTTATTTTTTTCGGCACTTGCATCTGCAGCTAGATTAAAAGACATTGCTAGCATTCGCGGAGTTCGTGAGAACCAACTAATCGGTTATGGTTTGGTGGTTGGTCTAAAAGGAACAGGCGACTCTCAAGCTGAATTTACCAGTAAATCTTTTTCAAGACTGATTGAAAAATTAGGAATCAAACTTGAAAAAACAGATTTGCAGAGTAAAAACATTGCAGCTGTTATTGTAACGGCAACTCTTCCGGCATTTGCTAAGGCGGGTAACCCGATGGATATCACGGTTAGCAGTATTGGTGATGCAACTTCGCTTGTCGGAGGCACATTGTTACAAGCACCAATGCGTGCTGCAAATGATGAAATTTTTGCAGTTGCACAAGGAGCCGTTTCTATTACTGGTGACGGCAAAGACATGCACACAACGGCTGGTCGAATTCCAAACGGTGCGATGATCGAGCGAGATATACAAGCGGACTTTGCGTCGAAAAAAATGTTTCGTATGACTTTACATAACCCAGATTTCACAACAGCCGCACGCACCATGCTGACCATCAACAAACAGTTGGGTGGAATTTATGCTTCAGCAAAAGATGCCGGAACGATTGACATCATAACACCTGCGAATTTTGAGAATAAAGGTGTTGAATTATTGGCTACAATTGAAAGTATTGAAATAAATCCAGATCAGCGGGCTCGGGTATTAATTAATGAAAAAACAGGAACCATCGTCATTGGGGAAAAAGTAAAAATTTCGCGGGTTGGAATTAGTCATGGAAATCTGACACTAAAAGTGACTGAAGATAAAAATAAGAAGAGCGCAATGCCCGAAGATAAAATCACTGTGCTAGATACCGGCGCAAATGTTGGTGATTTAGTACAAGCGCTGAATAAGTTAGGTGTTTCTCCAAAAGATTTAATTTCAATATTACAATCTGTGAAAGCCGCAGGCGCTTTGCACGGAGAATTAGAAACGATGTAATCGAATTTTTTAACGTTTTTATTTCGATCTTCAGGATGAAGATCGAATCGAGAGGAGTTCTTACTTTTCATCAACTAAGGATGGTCCAGGTGCTGATTCGGTATCAAAAAAATTCTTTCGCAGGAAGCTTTTTCATATCAGCGCAGGCAATCATAAATCAGGATGATTGCGGTTGTCGTCGCTTGCACTTAGGTAAAACACATGGATGTGGTATGAACAGAAAAGAACTCTTCTCACTTTTTTTTTAAGGACGAATGTAAATGTCAGAGATCGGTAAGTTAAATCCATTACAGCCTGCCCCGTTAGCCGAAAAAAAAACTCAGGTGACCGAAGAAAAGTTTCGTGAAGTGGCTGAAATGTATGAAAAGCATTTTATTCGCCATATGATGAAAGAGATGCGCTCGACTGTTAAGGAAAGCGGTTTCATCAAACAGAACAATGCCGAAAAAATATTTCGTGATCAGTTAGATGACCAATACGCGGACGACTGGGGAAAATCTGGGGGTATTGGTTTAGCTGACTTAATTCACAGCCAGCTGATGGACCGCTACGGCGCCCAGTTTGGTTTAAAAGAAAAGTTAACGAAACCTGAAGGTCCAATTGATTTAAACCTGAAATCGAATTTAACTGTTTTGAATGCGCCATCTGATGTTGCCTCTAAGTCGACTCAGCTTAAAATCGAATTTGATGATAAAGAGAAATTAGAAAATAAAACGGCGGAATTAAAAAATCCTTGGGCCGGAACTTTGCTAGATAAAAAGTACCTTGAGATGGATCAACTGCAGTATCGCATTAAACACGATAACGGACTTGAAAGTCTCATTTTGACACGCGGAACAGGTCTAGGTGACGCAAGTCTTGGCGACACAAAATTGTCTGTCGGTGACAAAATCAAGACTGGACAACAGTTGGGTTGGCTTGATGCGAACAGACCATTGTTCTGGACAATCAAAGCCAGCAGCGAGACCGGTGTCTCAGAATGATTTGGTACTTTTGTCGCTATATGATACACTTTAAAAAGGCTGGAGGTTCGTAATGAAAATAACTCACAACAAAATCGGACAGAATCTAAATCTGACGGATGGAACAAAGTTAGATAAAGCGTCTGAAAAAAATAAAACAAGTGCAGTTAAAAGTCAGGATACTGGTGCTGCAGGTGCATTAAAGGATTTAGCAAATTCTGAGGCAGCACAGTCAACAAGAGTCGATCTTTCAGAGCGTTCACAAGATATTCGTCAAATCAGAGATTTAGCAAAAGCCTCTCCAGATATTGACCAGGCCAAAGTAGAAAAATTTCAGAAATTAATTGATGCTGGAAAATACAAAATCGATGCAAAAGCGGTGGCTGATAAAATGGTTGATGAGCAGTTGATGTCTGCAGGAACTTCCAACGATTAGTTTTAATTAAAAAATAAAAAGTCTAAAACAACTTTCGTATTCAAGGATGAGGACGAAAACATGAAGCAAAAAATTTTTGATAAATTAGTAAAAAACTTAGAAGACTTAACGAAGCAATACCGATTGCTATTAGACTGCGTTCGTAAAGAAAAAGATCTTCTGATTGCATCCAACATTGCAAAGCTTGACGAAAACAATTCTTTAAAAGAGCAATTGTTAATGCGTATAAAAAGTTTGGATGGGCTTCGTGTTAATTACGCATCTGAGTTGGCTCAGGTGATAGGTGCAGATTCTAGTTTTCCTAGATTGCTTGAAATTTCTCAGAAAATGGGTGGCGCGGAAGGCGACCGCTTACGTTCAATTCACTCGACGTTGGAACTTGTCACAAATCGACTGGTGCAAATCAATAAAGACAATGCTCAGTACGCAGAATCAGGAATTAAAATAGTAACTTCTGCAATGGAAAATTTAAAAGAAACATTAATGGGACAGAAAACCTATAAGAAAAAGGGTGGCTATCAGCAGGGCCCTGAAACTTCTGGGCATTTCGTAAGTCAGGAAGCTTAATGGCTAAAATTCACAGTTTGTTAGACTTAGGTAAACGTGGATTGATGTTAAATCAATCTGCTTTGCAAACAACGTCTCACAATATTGCGAACCGTGCGACCGAAGGTTTTTCACGTCAGCGAGTAGATATTCAAACAAGTCCGGCTGTATCCGAAGGAGGTCATCGCATCGGAACTGGCGCGATGGCTGCTGGGATTTCCAGGACGAACAACCCTTGGTTAGAAAAACAAATTGAACGTGAAGGCTCAAACCTATCTTTTACCGAAGGCCGCGCGACTGGATTACAAAAAGTAGAAAGTGTTTTTAATGAACAGACTGTAAAAGGCTTAAGTGGCTCGATCACAGATTTTTTCAATTCATTTCGTGAATTAGCTAGTAATCCAGAGAGCGCCGTTGCACGAACTGTTGTGCGTGATACATCTGCATCGATGGTAAAAAACTTTCAAGATATAGATCGACAAGTCGATGGATTGACCACTGAGTTAAACCAACAGATTGAAGCTGGCGTCAGTGATGTTAACCAATTTACAAAAGAAATTGCTAATTTAAATAATAAAATTTTAAGTGTAGAAATCACAGGAGCTGGTGCAAACGATGAGCGTGATCGCCGTGATTTATTAGTAAAAAAGTTGGCAGAAAAAGTCGATATCAGTTATGCCGAAGATGAAAAAACAGGGATGTTAAATATCACTGCAGGTAAAACAGGTATTTTAGTTGCAGGAACTTCGTATGAGCAGCTGCGAACAAGTCGAACTGAAGATAACAAAACGAAAGTTCTTTATGAACTTTCTAAAGGTGGAACAGTTGTTGATATCAGTGATCAGTTTAAGCGCGGAAGCATTGGTGGTGCCATCGACGTGCGCGATAATATTGTTACCGACATCAAAAATCATATTGAAGTTTTATCGTATAATATTTCAAACGAAGTAAATAAAGCTCATGTCGAAGGTTTCGACCGAAACGGCCAACAAGGTCAGTTGCTTTTTGATATTCCTCAAGACGGTCAGTACGTCATTGCAGATTTAAAATTAAATCAGTCGATCTTAAATGATGCTAGTCTTATTGCGGCCGCAGCAAAACCAAATTCTGTTGGCGACAACACAACTGCCAATGTGATTCATTCTCTGCAATCAAAAGCTCTGATGGAAGACGGAAAATACACTTTCGATGACTTCTATAATGCGAAGGTTGGTCAGATCGGCATGTTGACTCAACGAGAAAACAGCGCTTTTGAGACCCAAAAAAACGTGGTCGATCAATTAAAAAATACGCGCGAAGGAATCAGTGGCGTTAATTTAGATGAAGAAGCTGCGAAGATGATCGAATTTCAAAAGTCATTTGAAGCTTCTGCACGCGTTATTAAAATGGCTGATGAAATGTTCGAAACTGTTCTAAGCATAAAGCGAATGTAAGGATATAAGAAATGCGTGTAACTGATAAAATGAATCAAACACAAGTTTTAAACAATATTCAGAAAAGTCGTTCTGAATTGGCTAATTTGCAGAATCAAGCTTCGACTGGAAAAAAAATCACCAAGCCTTCCGATGATCCAGTGGGTGCAGCAAAAGTTTTAGCAAATCGCACTGAAAATAAAAATTTAGAGCAATACGAGCGCGGTGTGCAAAGCGCAAAACTTTTCCTAGATACCACCGAATCTGTTTTGTCACAGTTAACAGAGTCGATTGTGCGTGCTAAAGAACTGGCATTGCAAGCAGCCAGCGACACAAACGGTGGAACTCCACGAGAAATGATCGCTTCTGAGATTGAGCAAATCAACAATGCTGTTATGGAAATGTCGAACCGACGTGTTGGTGATCGTTTTCTTTTCGGAGGTCACAAGACTCTGATTCAGCCATTCAATAAAGATGGTCAGTACAATGGAGATGACGGCGAGATAAAAATCGCAACTAATAAGGGAAACTTTATTGCGATGAATTTATCAGGCGATAAGGTTTTCTTGGGTCGCGGGTTGGGTTCAGATGGTACCGTGAAGCCAAGCAAGGATTCTCCGCAAAGTGTTGAGGATTTACAAAGTTATAAAATTTCTGAAGCTGAACGTGAATTCAAAAATGACGAACAAAACGAAAGCCGCATCGAAACCAGAGGACCTGCAAATGTCGGACGAATTCAACGATTGGGTGATGTAGATCCAGTCATTGGTGGCAACGGCGTTAACATTTTCAATTTGATGCAAGGTCTTGAAGTGGCGTTACGAACAAATGATAAGTACGGCATTCAAGATGCGTTAGAACCACTGGACCAAGCGTTGACACAAATCAATTTAGCACGCGCTGAAATTGGTGGTCGGGTTAATCAGTTAAATGCCTCATCTGATGGCAATCAAAAGACCATCGTCGATAATAAAGTGAACAATTCCCTAGTTGAAGATGCCGATCTTTTTCAGGTTATGACAGATTTGAACAAATCCGACACGACTTTAAAGGCCACTTTAGAGACTTCTAGTAAACTCATGAATATGAGCCTTCTTGACTTTCTGAGGTAGAACAAATATTCAACATCCGCCGCTGTTAAGCCGATAAACGGTATGTGC
>JAYTPC010000105.1:0-1277 GCA_043747425.1 Bdellovibrionales bacterium | reverse complement strand
AACCTATGAACTATATCAAGTTTCCTCTTGGAGCCATTGGATTCCTATTACTTGCTGGCTGTGCTCACTCAAGCAAGTCAGCAGTTACTATCGTGGGCGTGGATAAGTCGCCACCCAAACTTACAAAACCAATTGCTCGCCGTATATGGATTGAGCCGCAAGTTCTTGAGAACGGTTCGGTCTACGTCGATGGCCATTGGAAGTACATCGTTCAAAAGGAGTCGACATGGACGAAGTAAAGAAAAAACCAAAAGCTGACAAGACGATTATTCCGCCAGACCGGGTGACGCTGAGTCCGGCCATCAGTCAAAAATTAAATGCCTGGATCGATCAACTCAATGACAAATTTAAGGGGCTCATCGAAATCAACAAGTCAGATTTAGCTAACTATTTTCTGGAAAAGCAGCCCGATATTTTAAATAGAGACCAAATCGAAAAAATTAGGGCCGCCCATTATGATGAAGTTCGTTTTATGAGCTGGGCTTTGCAAAAAATGAAGGAGTCTAAAAAGAACGGCGAGACTCTTTCACTAAAAGATCTAATGCAATTGTCTCAGACTAAAACTAGCGATGACTTTAAAAGCACAAAGAAGGCCAAGAGCGCAGAGTCATCTCGTACTACCTCACAAATCAAATCTGTTGAGCCTGAAAATACGAACCATGAAGTTCCTGCAAAGCCTGATCTAGCTTAAGTTATCGGCGATTCCACCCTTTCAATTTTATTGAATTTTTCTGGAGAATATATGAAAATGATTTTAAATAAGTTGCCCACTTCGGGCGACGCGTTCTTTGACAATTTGGCGAAGGAAAAAGTGTGGTTATCGTCTGCTGATGCCGCTCAATTTTTAGGATTAACCCAAAATGCTTTGCGTATTTTAGCGTGCAGAGGAAAAGTTAAATTCTACAAAATAGGTCGAAGGCTAAGATTTTTGGAGGCCGATCTTGAGAAACTGCTCAAGAGAGGAACTTAATTTTGGCAATCAGCAGTTATATAAAAGACGGAAAAAAACTTTTCAAAGTAGAGATGAAAAAAAGAGATGCACTTGGTAAACAAATTTACCGAAGTCGACACGGGATTACTTCTGAGCGTAAAGCTGAAGAAGCAGAATTTCTTTTAAGAAAAGAACTCGATTCAATTGTTCATCAGGGTCCATCTTTATTATGGCCAGACTGGGTGAAGCGTTGTTTAGAAAAAATGAAAATTAATTCTGCGTACTCGACGGTTTATGGTTACGAGAAAAATTTGAATAAATGGACTTTTAAGCTCTGGGCAAAAAA
>JAYTPC010000104.1:0-10826 GCA_043747425.1 Bdellovibrionales bacterium | reverse complement strand
TTACCCCTTTAATTTTTTTCATTTCAATCCGATACATTCATTGTGAGGCGTTTTGACTTCATTAACTAGAATAGGGAGGCCGTATGGCTCGTTCATTTGTTTACATCGTTAGCGAAAATCCTGAAGTGATTGAAAAAATTAAAAAATCACATGAGTCTGATGATGTCAGTTTTTACACATACTCTGGCAACCAATGGAGAGAAGGTATCGACAATCCATTTTTTCGTTCCCAGTTGGTTAATGGTGTTCCAGCTTTATCTTCTGGAGTAAATCCGTTAACAGCAGAGTCATCATCAAATATGGGGAACGTTGTATCGTTTCCAACCGCAGAAAATAAAGTGCAGAAGATGGATGACCTTGAGGCAAAAGCTATCGAGACAGCGATCATGCAGTTTAAAGGTAACTTAACCGAAGCCGCGAAGGCTTTAGGTATTGGTCGGGCGACTCTTTACCGCAAAGTGAAGCAGTATCATATTGACCCAGCACAAGCTAGACGCCGCAAAGTCGCAGCTTAGTTTAAACTATCTTAGAATCTTTTAATAAATGGGGCAGCTCGACAAAAATCGGGGTGCCTGTTTTTTTTTGGAAAATCCTGGCATACTAAGAGTATGAACCAAAAAGCAGTTACAATTATGTCCATGAGTCTTGTCATCTTCGGTGCCGTGATGGTGAACGAGTTCATACTAAAGTCGGATTCTTCCGATCAAAACCGTGAAGTTGCAAATTTTGGTGAACGTTTTGAGCCCTCACAAATCAAGTGGGAACAAGAACTTGCAAATTCAATTTCAAAAGATGATCAAGCCAAAACGGTTCTTGCGACGAAGCCTAATTCAGAAGACAGGTTATTGTTTGAAATCTTTGAAGGTCGCTACGAAGCCCAGCTGAACCAAGGAAAAATTAACAGAATCGCACTTTTGCCGAATCAGGCACCAATTGAATTAAACACAGCAGCTTTTTTAAAAGAATACGCCGTTGTTATGAAAGATTTTGATACGTTTGAAATGACAGAGTCCACACCGCAATCGGATTCAGTTCAACTTAAAAAAAGCGGAGTTGTCGTCGGCAATTTAAAAATAAGCCGTGACGACCAAGGTCGAGTTCTGTCCATAGAAATTTTATAAATTAATTCTCGAGAGACTTTCTGATTTTACCGATACAAATGTATGGTTTATCACGATGGTCAGCCCTTTGTTCATGCATCACATTTGATTCCGTTAAAGCCAGCGACGGTTCTTGAGCGGGTGCTTTCATTTTTCTTAGATTACATTGTACTTGCGCCGCTTGTTAGTTTTTTGAATCTTATCTTGTTTCAAAAAGAAATGATTGGTTGGAAAAATGCTAATGGCTCTGCTGAGTTTGCACCTTATATATTCGGATTGATTATCACTTTTGTTTTATTTTTTAGTTTGCTGCAGTCGTTTTTTATTTATTTTTTACGAGCAACACCTGGTCAGTATTTTTTAAAAGTGCGGATGCAAACGACAAATGAATCTGGTTTTCTTTTTCTACGTGTTCTATTACGCCAGATTACTTTTTGGTTCAGCGTTCCGTTTCTAGGTATTCCCTGGTTAGCTGTTATGGCACACCCTGAATCTAAAACCTTTTATGATCGCTTCACAGAAATGAGCGTAGTTAGTCTTAAAACTAAACAGCACTTTTTTAAATTTGAACTAGAAAAAAAATTTTGGCGCTCATTTGTTGCTACAATGAGTTTGTTCTTTGCGTTCTTTGTATTTGCACTTGTTTGGAAGAATTACACGGCCGTTAAAAACGGATCCTACACGTTTGAAAAATTAAAAAAAGAAAACTTCTTTTGTGCTGAAATAGATGGTGTTCAGCAACAACTGCGTTTAGAGACAGTCATCGCTTTAAATTTAGTGGGTCAGGTAGCTGATATTTGTGTTGATAAGGAAGCAGATTTCATTCTTTGGAATTCCAACAATAATGAACTTAAAAGTTTAGCTTATTATGCAAAGTCTTTAACAGTGGCAGAAACGGATTCTGAGATTGAAGAAAACTATCTTAAGCAAGCTTGTTCAGACGTTCAATCCAAAGCATTTGGATGCCAAATCGCAAGTGCATTTCGAAATGAGAATCTAAATCTTTTGTATAAAAGTCTAAAAACAGAAAAAAAATCCAAAAACTTATTAGCAGCTACGTTGACCTATGAACTATCTTTGGTTCTGGGTTATTCGACGGAATCCTTAAGACATTTTCAAAGCCTTAAAAAATTTGACAATCAAAAGCCAATAAAAAAATATATTGTCAGTGAAATGATAAGCACAATTGGAAGTAAATCGGGTCGGGAGCCCGCTTCGTTAAAGCAAAATTCTAAAGAACGTGAAATGAAGTACCTTCAAAAACTTTTGGTAGAACTGTAAGATGATCCTTCCTGGCAGCATAAAAAAATCAGATTTTCAATTCAACATCAGTCTTGCTGGTGTATTTATTATGCTGAACATTTGTGTTTACCTGTTTACCAATGTCTCATTTGATAGTTGGCCCGCTAAAAAAGATTATCAAGATTTTCAAAACAAAGGTTTTAATCAGGCTATTGCGCAAATGTATCTGCAAACTTTGGATGGTTATCAGAAAAAAGAATTGAAGTATTTAGAAACAGAAAAATTAGCTCAGCTAGCAATTAAGGATCAGTTTTTTTGGTCGAAGTCGGTGTCTTTTCCATTTGTAGGGGATGCTTTACAAATTGATTCTGTCAAAGCCCTGCTTCGCCAATTAAAATCAGACTATCAGACTTCGGTGCAACACCAACTGGGCTTGGGTCAAGCAGCGACGTCACCGTGGGCTTGGGTCACATATCAGTTTACACATTTTTCTTTTATGCATTTATTTAGTAATCTGATTTTTATTTTTATGGTTGTTGCTTACTTAGAAAAGAAAATCAATCATGCCTGGATCTGTACTGTTTATTTATTGGGTGGAATTGGCGGCGGGGTTAGTTTTCTGATGTTTAGTCATAACAATGATTTATCTGTTATCGGAGCCAGCGGATCTGTTTGTGCCCTTTTGTCATTCTTAGTTGTGATCAAAAAAAATACGATGATGCCGTGGACTTATTTTTTCGCACCCATTCCGGGCGGATACGGCGAAATCTATTTGCCAGCCTTTTTAATATTTCCAGTCTACTTGGTTGCTGACTTCACTTCGATGCTGTGGGAACCAACTGGAGTTAGTTCCTCGATCGCGCATTCTGCCCATATCGGCGGAACGTTAACGGGGCTTTGTCTTGGAATGTTATTTCTATTGCACAACTTCTTCCGGCGCGAAGCCACGTCGCATGGTATTCTCAGTGATGACGATGGGCTCAACGAACTGCCGTAAATAATCAGGCCCCCCGGTTTTAGATCCCAAGCCCGACATTTTATAACCACCGAACGGATGACGATCGACCATAGCTCCGGTGATGCCGCGATTAATATACAGATTACCAACTTCGAATTCATTTTTAATTTTTTCGATATTAGCTGGAGATCTTGAAAAAACTCCGCCAGTTAATGCGTATTCTGTCGAATTAGCAAAAGCTATGGCTTCATCTAAGTCCTTTGCTTTGATTACAGAAACTAACGGGCCAAAAAATTCTGTTTGTGCCACAAAATCATTGAACTTTACATCACCAAAAATAGTTGCCGGCACATAGTAGCCATTACTTGGAGTGGTGCCTTTAAATATCAGTGTGTGCTTTGCAGAGTACTCAGAGATTACATTCATTAAGCGTTGATAAGCTTCTTCGTCGACAACGGGGCCAAAGTAAGATTTTGGATTTTCTGCAGATAACACTTCTATAGATGCAGCAGCTTCTTTTAGACGCTCGATAAATTTTTGATAAACGGCTTCATGTACAATAACCCGGGATGCAGCCGAACATTTTTGGCCAGAAAAACCGAACGCCGAGTAAAGCACGCCATCAACAGCTTCATCTAAATCGGCATCGGCATCAATGATAACGGCATTTTTTCCGCCCATTTCAATAATGCATCTTTTAACATGTGTCTGCTTTGGCTGAACAA
Organism: Bdellovibrionales bacterium; assembly: GCA_043747425.1. GTDB lineage: Bacteria > Bdellovibrionota > Bdellovibrionia > Bdellovibrionales > Bdellovibrionaceae > Pseudobdellovibrio. The sequence goes on along the minus strand of JAYTPC010000104.1, from coordinate 6,801 downwards.
CGGCCGCGTTTTTCGCAATCAACAGCCCAACTTCTTTTGAACCGGTAAACGCAATCGTAGTTGTTAGATGATGCTTAACTAAATAATCGCCAACGTCCTCACCGTATCCTGGTAAAAACTGCAGAACATTTTTGGGAACCCCAGCTTCGATAAATAAATTCATCAATCCCATTGCTACCATAGAACTTTGTTCGGCAGGTTTCATAAGCACGCAGTTACCAGTCACTACAGCAGCGGCCACTTGCCCCGCTAAAATGGCTAAAGGAAAATTCCACGGAGAAATCACTGTGACTACACCGCGCGGTTTGTAAATATACTGGCTGATTTCACCAGGGGCGTGACCAACTCTGACAGGCTTTGCCAACGTGCGCATATGATTTGCGTAGTATCTACAAAAATCAATGGCTTCTGCGACATCTGCGTCGGCTTCAGCCCATGGTTTACCAACTTCTAAAATTTGGTCGGCCATCAATTCATATTTTTTTTGTGTCATTAAATCAGCCACGCGATCTAATAAATTGGCGCGTTCAGACGGTGAAACTTTTCTCCACGTTGAAAATGCATCGTGGGCTGCTTGAATCGCAGTTTCTGCCATTCCAATTGTAGCCATTTGCACGCGTGACACAATTTCAGAGGTGTTCGATGGATTTTTTCTTTCAAATATTATTTGAGAACTAATTTTTTGATGACCAACTACCGGCTGAACAGACTTTGGCAATTCAGACTTTAATTTATTTAAGGCCGCTGCCGTTTTTTCGCGAACTGTTTTAACTGCAAAATCTAAGTAAGGTTCATTGTGAAAAAGTTTTTCTTTTTTAACGTAATCTGACTTCGTTTTGACAAGTCCAAGGGCAGGGTCTTTCAAAAGCTCCGCAGTCGTTTTTGATTCTGCAAACTTGCCACGTAGCCAAGATTCATTCGACGTGTTTTCCAGAAGGCGTCTAACCAAATAGGCCATGCCGGGTATCAATTCACCCACAGGAGCGTACTCGCGCACACGGTAACCCATATCAGATAGTGTTTTTTTAATGGGCTCAGCCATTCCGTAAAGCATCTGAATTTCATAGGCGTTCTTTGCCAACCCCAATTGATCAGCTTTCACTAAAGCGGCAGCAATTGTTCTGACATTGTGTGATGCCAGGGCAACGCGAATGTGTTGATAATTTTCCAGTAACAACGAGGCACAGGCTTCGTAGTTGGCATCACTTTCAGCTTTTACTGTATACACCGGAGTCGACCAACCTTTTTGGTTGGCCTCGATGGTTTCTGAATCCCAGTAAGCACCTTTTACTAAACGAATAGTGAAAGCAGTTTCTCGTTTTTTGGCAAATTCAATCAGATCTTTTACGTCCTGATAAGAGTCACGCAAGTAAGCTTGCACCACACAACCAAAAAATTTGTAACCACGAAATTCGGGTTCATTAATTAATTCCTTAAACACTTCAACGGTCATTTCTTTAACGCCGTAATGTTCCATGTCCAAATTAATAAACACCCCAAGTTGCATGCCTTTTTTAAAAACGGGACGTAAGCGATCTTTTATTTTCAATTTGGATTCATCCCAGGCTTTATCTGAAATCTGAGAATAAAGAGCCGTCATTTTTACCGACACATTTACTTTTGGAATGGGGCCCTCAGCATCGCGGTCTAATAACGCGTTTTCATCCCAATTTTGTGCATCTGCTGCAAGCCATTCAATTAAATCAATATACCGACGTTGATAATCCAAAGCTTCTTTTTCAGAAAGGGTGGTTTCACCCAAAATGTCGACCGTGAAAGTCAGATTATTTTTACGTGCTTTTTTTAGTACACTTATAGCTTCTTTGGCGTCTTCACCGGTAATAAACATTTTTGCCATGCCCATGACATTTTTTTTTATGGCACTGGCCATTAAACCTGGCGCTAATGATCCTAAACCAAGACCCACATTAAAAACGGCAGGTAAATCAGATTTGCCACCTTCAGAAAAATATTCTTTTAAGTGAGTAGCAACATCATCGCCAGAATTTAAAGATGGAAGAACGTCAACGAAGCGAAACATATTGGTTTTAAATTTTTCATTTTTCATGCTCCAATCCATTATAGAGCCATACCAAAAATCTTTGGAAAATAAGGACACTTTTGCCTGAGATTCCATTTTTTTAAGAATTTCTTCGCCTTTAAAAATAATTTTTTCTTGGGTATCAGCAGAGTTTTTTGATGCAAATGTGGACATGGTTTTACCTCGTGAATTTCGAGGTGAAGTTTCGCTAAATCACATCCCAATGGCAAGTCAAAAGTACTTGTTTTCCTTCGTAGAGCTGAGCCTGTAAAAGATCACCGCTTGTGACGGCTCCCACGCCTGCTGGAGTGCCAGTGATCAGGATATCTTGAGAGGAAACCGGAAAATGGTTTTTGATGTACTCTAGCAAATACAAGGGCTTAAAAATCATATCTGCAGCCTGACCTTGTTGAGCTGGTTTTTTATTTTTCGTTAAGCTAAAAGTTAAAGAATTCAGATCAGCAATGTCGTTTATAGGGAGCCAAGATCCAATCGGACACGACCCTGAAAATGATTTCGCTAAAGTCCAGGGTTCGCCCTTCGCTTTTGCATTTTTTTGTGCATCTCTGGCAGTCAAATCCAACGCTAAAGTCACGTGTGAAAAGCTTAAGTTTTCATCAATACGAAAAGCAATTTCTACTTCATGGTGAATTTCGTTCGACCACTTTGGCAGATGAATTACTGAATTCGGGTTTAAACAGTTTCCTGATTTTAGAAAAATGATGGGTGCGTCAGGTTGTAGAGCATTCATTTCGCTGGTATGAGCTGCGTAATTTCTGCCAACTGCCCAGATATTTTTAGTCAGCTGAAAGCTCACGTTTGAACTCCTTTTTTAACAAACTTCCAAAGGTCGGCAGAAACCTTGAAGTAAACATATTGAGCAGGCGCCCAGCTAGAAAATTCAAATGTTAAAAGATTTCGGTCGCAGGGAATTAGGTTCATAGATTCTTCAATCCAATCGTAGTGTGTGCATAAATAAACAACCTGGTTACTGACCTGATTCTGACTAGTTACGCTCAATTCATCAATTAAACTGTGAACTCGGGTTTGAAAATTTTTTTGTGTTTCGAAGTCTGCTCGCAGGTTCAGTTCTGGTCTGGTTAGAGCGCTTAAACCAAAGGCCATGGATAAGCCCCTAAATGTCTGACGAGTGCGAATTTTTTCAGAGGCCCAAAGCGCAGTTGGTGCTGGTAAATTGTGTTTTTGCACAAGCTCGGGTAAGTTTTCACTTTGAGCGAATCCTTCTGGTGAAAGACTAGGGTCATCGTAAGGAACGAAGCCTTTTTTTGCATGGCGGAACAAAATAACATCCATCGAATTAGGCTACCTAAAAAGTTGAGTCACGGTCATCTATTTGTTACTTTAACAACTATGGCTAAAATTGACCGATTTGTTACAAATGATTTAACCGTTCGCGCTGCCAGTATTGATGCTACCGAAATTGTTGCAGAGATGCAGCGACTTCATAAATCTTTTCCGTTAGCAACAGTTGGTGTTGGTAAAGCCATGGTTGGCGCTTTGCTGTTAGCCAGCCAGCTAAAAGACAAACAGAAAGTTGGATTATTATTTCGCGGTAACGGAGCGCTAAAAAGTATTTATGCAGAAGCTGACTTCGAGGGAAATGTCAGGGCCTACACACCCAATCCAGAATACCAACCACCCAGTTACGAGCAGGGATTAACTTTAGCAGACGCCTTGGGTAAAGGAACACTTTCAGTTTCAAGGCATCAACCTTTCCAAAAGCAGCCCTTTCATGGAACTGTTGAACTAGTGTCTTCAGAAATTGGTGACGATATCGCGCATTACTTGCATCAGTCTCATCAGATCAGATCGATCGTGGCCCTTGGAATATATCTGGATCAAAACGGTAAAGTGGTCAAAGCGGGTGGGGTCATCATCGAGGTCATGCCTGGAGTGGAAGATCACATCGTTGAACTTCTAGAAAAAAACGCCAGTGAAAATAAATCCAGTGTATCAAATATTTTACGTGATGGCGGTCACGCAGCCGATTTAGTAAAACCTTATTTACAAGGTATGGAATTTACAAATTTAGATCATCCACACACAGCGAAGTACTTTTGCCCGTGTACAAAAGACCGAGTTATCGCGGCACTTGAAGTTTTAGGAGAAGCTGATCTGCAAGACATGATCGATAAAAAAGAGCAGCCCGAAATCACCTGCCAGATGTGTGGTAAGCCTTACCATTTCAGTCTAGACGAAGTTGTAGAAATTCGCGCCGAGCTTCGCAAAAATTCGATGCATTAAATTGAATGTTAAGATAACGCATCGTCTTGAGTTCAATTTTAAAACCTGAAGAATATAAATTTTTATTAAGTCTTGTTAAGCTGTAGTTTGTTAATGTAAACCGAAATTAATTAAGCATTTTTACAAACTCTAACAGAAGGATATTTCATGATTCGTGCTGCAATCGCTTTTTTCGTTCTTGCTTTGGTCGCTATTCTTCTAGGTGCTAACGGCATTGCCGGGTTGTCTTTAGAAATTGGTAAAATTTTGCTATTCGTTTTCTTAGCATTAGCTATCATTTCTTTTCTTGTTTCGATCGTTACCGGTCGTAAACCTAATCTTTAAGTAATTAAATTTTAACAACAACACTCATAAAAGGAGTTTTATATGAAAAAGCAAATGCTACTTGTAGCTGGTATTTTAAGTCTGTGTCTAGCTTTCACAGCTCAAGCTGAAGAAACGGTCACTGAAAAGATTGAAACCCAAGCTAACAAAACAACTGACGCTGTGAAAAAAACATACCGCAGTGCCAAAGATAAAACGTGTGAAATGGTGAATGGTAAAATGGAATGTGCTGCTAAGAAATTAAAGCACAAAGGCCAAAATGCTTTGGATAAAGTCGAGACCAAAGCGACTGAAGTCAAAAACGAAGTTTCTAAGTAATTAAAAATTTTCACAAGGAAGGTTTAGAATGACAATCAATGAAGACACAATGAACGGAAAATGGTTAGAACTAAAAGGCGAAGTGCAAAAAGCATGGGGCCAATTAACAGATGACGAATTGACGCAAACCAAAGGTGACATGAATGCCATCGGTGGTTTGATCCAGCAAAAATATGGTAACGAAAAAGAAACTTATTCTGCTAAGTTGACCGATATTTTTCGAAAATTCGAAGCAAAAAAAGATGCTGTTGTTGAGACCATAAAAGAAAATTTAAAGAACTAAAAATTTATTGAGATCGGGGAAGTGATTCCCCGATCTATTTTTATTTAGTTAGAAGCTTTTCCTGATTTCATTTTCCTAGAATTTAGCTCTGTATTGCAGATTGCTGCTTTTTCTTCATACTCGTCTTGGCGCTTGTTTAATAAATTTTTGTAACCCTTAAACCGTACAATGCGGTCATGTAAAAACTCTTCAGTAACGCCAACCAATTTTTTATCTTCATCTAGGCCAATTTTTAAATCATCTTCTTTATCCGTGATACGCTCTAACGGCTCTGTCCACATCATTTTACCGTCGCCGCCATTACGCGGATCTGAAAGCTGCATGCGGCAGTCACGAAGAACCCCGTAAAGACCCAACGATCCAAATTTACGATTGCCATAAACGCGGTCTTCTAATTCATAAACTTCATACTGAATTTTTCGAAGCTCTTCATTCATTTGTACTTTTCTTTGTACGACCATGTTGCCGTCTTTGATGCCTAAAACAGTTTCGCCATTCAGTGCTGTTTCCGTTTCTATTTTTGTAGCGATTTTTTCCGCTTTGTTTTTATTCGTCGCGCAGGCGCTGATGAATAGTCCTGCTAAAAGTGTAAGTAGAATTGTTTGTACTTTCATTAAGCCTCCGTTTTTTTTGAACTTTGTTTCGCTAAGCCTAGCTGAAAATGAAAGTTAAGAAAGCTGAAAAAAAACCATGTTGTATTTAGACTTCATATTTAGTTTTCATAGATACACCAATGCTTAATTTTTGCGCGCGCAGCTGGAGACCGGGGTTTTAGCCCCTACCAGCGAAGGAATTTTGTGATGTGATTGGTTTCGCTTAAAGGGTGCCACGATTGTGGTGAAGCGAAGGCTTGTCTTACATTGAGACAATAGCAAAGGCTTTGCCAAACGCGTTTATTTAGTGATTTCAGATAGATAAAGGTTGTGGTGCCAGGTTGGAACTTTTTAATTTATTTTTTCTTTATAAAATCGGGGCGAAACAGCACGGCAGTTTTACTAATACTTCGTATTACCGTTTCTTGGGCTACCTGTTAGCGCTAAAGGTCCATCTGCTTGTAGGGGTCTCAGATTGAAACGTTAATAGATTTTATAAAGCTTTTGAGTTGGTCATTTTCTTGAAATGTATTTTGTCAGATGATCAAATTGAAGAAATCCATTTTCTATCCATCAGTTCTATTGTTTGCGCTGGCATTTATGATTTCCTGTTCTCCGCAAAAACAAGATGACTGTGGTTTTGTACAGAATATTTATGGCCAACGTATTTCCTGGAAAACAAAAAAAACAGTAAAACTTACGATCGACAGCTCTGTTCCTATTGAATTGCGCCCTGCGATTCACCGCGCTGCTGCGACCTGGGAAGTTCAGGCCGGCCGAAAAGTATTTGAAATCTCAGAGGAATCTTCAATTTCTGCAGCGGTCCCAAGCCGCGATCAAAAAAATGCTATTTACTTCCTTAAAAAATGGGAGTCAGATAGATCTTCAGAACAGGGGCGCACGTCGGTCTACTGGGCTGGTGACGAGATTCAAGAAGCAGATATCAGAATCAACGCCGCAGATTTTAGCTATTACGA
>JAYTPC010000103.1:0-22196 GCA_043747425.1 Bdellovibrionales bacterium | reverse complement strand
TGGGTCTGCCAAGTTCGTAGCTTTATTTTTGGATTGTGTCGGCACAATCGAGCAGTTTTGAAAAAACAAAAGCATCACTGGGTTAATGACAAATAAAACTGCTAATAGAAAACTACTCTTCTGGGCCATTCATCCTCCGGATTAAAGTCTAGGTACTTGCGTTATACCTCTTCGGAGCCATTCTAAAAAACATGAGGACTTTTTTTACGACTTGTGATGAACTTCCCAAAATGTTGCGGTTTATCCATTTCTTGTTCTTCACATTGGCTCCAGTTGCTCATTCAGAGCCAATCTCTTTGAGACAGTCTTGTGTTAATTCTTTAAAAAGCTATAAAAGTTATTTCAAAGAAGAAGTTCTGGAAAAGGTTTGTGAAAAAGCTCTGCGATCTGCGGATTGTAACAGCGTCAAAGGCGAACCTATTTTTCATTTAGACTATCCCGGCGTTGTCACCAAACCAAAAAAAATCTTGGTTCTTAGTTTGATACATGGGGATGAAACAGCTGCTGGGGGATTGGGTCGATTTTGGCTTGAGCGATTAAGCAAAGTCGATGCTCGTAACACCTGGCGAGTCATTCCGATCGCAAACCCGGACGGGGTCAAAGCGAAAACGCGCACAAATTCCGAAGGGGTGGATCTGAACCGAAATTTTCCAACATTGGATTGGACCACTGACGCACAAAGTTTTTGGAAAAACGAAGCGCGTTCAGCTCCACGAAAATTTCCAGGTTTCACCGCTGGCAAAGAACCAGAAGTACGTTGTCTAATGCAGCATTTAGAAGATTTTAAGCCAGATTTCGTGATTTCAATTCACACTCCGCTTAAAGTATTAGATTTTGATGGTCCAAAAGTAAAGCCCCCGCAGTTTTCTTATTTACCTTGGAAAAGCTTAGGCAATTTTCCAGGAAGTCTTGGAAGATATCTGTGGGTCGAGCGAAAAATACCGGTACTGACCACAGAATTGAAAGCTGATTTACCGCTTGAAGCGGCTCCGTTCGAGCAATTGCAAGATTTAATCGGAACCTTGGTTTTGACCGATCTTAAATAGTTAATGTATCTATTAATGTATTTGGTCGCTGTTGGCAGCTTGTTGAATGGCGACCAAGCGCTCTTGGGAAGTCTCCATTTCACTTTGTATTTCTAAAAGTTTCAAAATAAGCATTTCTTTTGCCGATTTGATAGCTTCAAAAATATCATCGTGCGAAGCCTCAGCTTCTATCGAGCTTTCATCTTCTTTCAGCACAATAGCAATTCGGTAATTGCTAATGACAGTTGTATTTCTTTCGCTGGCTTCTTGTTCGTCCTCAGTATCTAAATATTTAGGATCACGTGCAATGACAACAACAAGTGTCTCAGGAGTGATAAACGGGCTAAAATCAAGTATCTGCTGATGAATAAAAGATTTAATCTCGAGACTTGTTTCAATAAGCTCTGGGGTGGTTTTCAGAAAGTTGGAATTTATGGACATACGTGCCTTCCTTTTCTAAAACGTTATTTAATATTAACATGTTGAAATCAGACAAAAAAGTCCAATAGACTGAAGTCCCTTTTTGACTATGAAAAGGACTTTAATTGCAGTACATCAAGCCGTGTGTACCAACTTAAGTCAGTGTATCATTTTAAGTTATGTTACCAATAAATCTTACGAATTCTTGGTCGAAATTTCTTAATTCTGAATTTGAAACAACTCGCATGGTTCAGCTGAAAAGATTTTTGAATCTAGAAGTAAAAAATAAAAAAATAATTTTTCCCGAATCAAAAAATATTTTTCGCTGCCTGGAATTGGTGCCTTTGGAAAAAGTTAAAGTTGTTATATTGGGTCAAGATCCTTATCACGGACATGGGCAAGCCCAAGGTTTATCTTTTTCGGTACCTGCTGGTATGGCTTTGCCTCCTTCACTGCAAAACATTTTTAAAGAATTGAGATCTGATTTGGGTTCTGAATCACAAGTATCGGGAGATCTTACAAACTGGGCCATGCAGGGGGTTTTGTTGCTGAATAGCGTTCTGACTGTTGAAGAAAATTTTCCAGGTTCACATCAGAACAAAGGTTGGGAGCAATTTACGGATAAAATTATTTCTTTAATAAATGATAATTGTGAACATGTCGTTTTCATTTTATGGGGCAGTTATGCGCAAAAAAAAGCACAGTTCGTGGATCTTTCGCGACATCTTGTTTTGAAAAGTGTTCATCCTTCTCCGTTATCTTCTTATCGGGGGTTTTTCGGCTCGAAGCCATTTTCAAAAACGAATCAATGGCTTTTATCGAAAGATTTAAAAGAAATAAATTGGTAAAAAAAGTTGAATTGGATGCTTGTTGATGTAGGCTTTAACAGTCGGACATTCCCTTCATGATACAGGAGAAAATATGCTTTTAAGATCGCTGTTGTTAACTAGTGTTTTTGTTTCTTCCTACGCATCTGCCGCAAAGAATTTGATTTATTGTATGGAAGGAAGCCCTGCAACATTCAATCCGCAACTGGCCACTGACTCTGTTAGTCTGAATTCATCCAGCCAAACTGTTTTCAATCGCTTGGTTGAATTTAAAAAAGGATCCACTGAAGTTGTTCCCAGTTTAGCAAAATCATGGACCGTTTCGAAAGATCGTAAGACATACACATTCAAATTACGTGATGACGTTCGGTTTCACGGCAATGATTTTTTTAAACCCACACGCCTGTTGAACGCAAGCGACGTCGTCTATACTTTTAAAACTCAGATGGATAGTAAACACCCGTTAGCCATACCAGCAGCTAATTATGAATATTTCAAAGCCATGGAGCTTGATCAAATCATTAGCGATGTGAAGCAAGCGGACGAATCAACGGTTGTTTTTGAATTAAAAAAACCGGAAGCTCCTTTTTTGGCAAATTTAGCAATGGATTTTGCCAGCATACTTTCTGCTGAGTATGCAGAAACTTTAATTAAATCTGGTAAGGGGTTAAAAACTTTAGAAACGAATCCGGTCGGAACCGGACCGTTTGTTTTTAAAAGTTATCAAAAAGATTCTGCCATTCGTTACACAGCTTTTGATCAGTACTTCAAAGGAAAACCAAAAATAGAACAGCTTATCTTTGTGATCACAACAGATTCTACGGTGCGATTACAGAAAATGAAAACCGGCGAATGCCATGTCATGAGCGAACCACAGCCGCAAGACATAGAATCAATTCAGAAAACTGCGGGGCTAAAATTAGTTTCAACGGAAGGCCTGAATGTTGGTTACGTAGCATTCAACACAGCAAAGAAACCCTTCGATAATTTAAAAGTGCGAACTGCTATAACCCATGCGCTGAATAAAAAATCTTATATTGATGCCATCTATAAAGGCCAAGGAACAATAGCAAAAAATCCAATTCCACCAACTATGTGGTCGTACAACAAAGCGACATTGAATGACGAATACAATGTCGAAAAGGCCAAACAAATTTTAAAGGATGCTGGATTTCCGAATGGGTTTGAAACTGAATTGTGGACGCTGCCAGTTTCTAGACCGTACATGCCCAATGGAAAAAAACTGGGTGAATTGATGCAAGCTGATTTAGCCAAAGTCGGAATAAAAGTTAAATTACAAACTTTCGATTGGCCCACTTACTTAGAAAAATCTAAAAAAGGCGAACATTCTTTTATTCAATTTGGTTGGACTGGTGACAACGGCGATCCAGATAATTTCTTAAATGTTTTATTGGGTTGCTCTGCTGTCCAGGCGGGTAGCAATTATGCGCGTTGGTGCCAACCTGAATTCAATGCGTTGATTCAAAAGGCAAAAGAAGAGCCCACTCAGGAAAAACGCAGTATTTTGTATCAGAAAGCACAAGTCATTTTCAAAAAAGAAAAGCCGTGGGTTGCTGTTGCACATTCTCGGCAAAACAAAGTGATCAGTGATAAAGTCACGGGTTACACAATTGATCCATTTGGACATGAACAGTTTGAAAGTGTCGATATTAAATAAATTATTTCGCATTCTTATTTCTTTTTTATTTATCAGCCTGGTTAGTTTTATAATTATAAGACTAATACCGGGTGATCCAGTAACTCATTTGTTGGGTGAACGTGGTGCAACTGAAGAGCGCGTGCTGGAATTAAAAAAGTTTTACGGATTAGATCAGTCACTGGTAAAGCAATTTTCGATATACATCAGTCAAGCAGCAGTTGGTAACTTTGGTGAATCCACCGTCAGTCACCAACCTGTCATTAGTGAATTCAAAGTATTATTACCAGCGACAATAGAATTAGCAGCTCTGGCTTTATTGTGGGCGTCGGTGGTTGGGATTTTTTTAGGAGTTCTAGCAGCTATGAACCGGAATTCTTTTTGGGATTATTCTGCAATCTCTATTTCAACGATTGGATTTGCAATGCCAATTTTCTGGTGGGCACTGCTTTCGATTTTCTTTTTCTCGGTGCAGTTGCAATGGCTTCCCGTTTCTGGTCGTATCAGTGTTGATTTTGATATTCCCTATAAAACTGGATTTTTTTTAATCGATTCGTTTTTCGTTGAAAATGGATGGCGGGCCTTTGTCAGCAGCTTAAGACATTTAATTTTGCCAGCATTTGTATTAGGTACAATTCCCTTAGCTATGATCACTAGAATAACCAGATCTGCTTTCATCGATGTCGCTAAAGAGGATTTTATTCGAACAGCAAGGGCTAAAGGTTTAGGGCAAAGTGCAATTATTTTTAAACACATCATGAAGAATGCTTTGCCGCAGATTTTGACGATGATTGGATTATCCTTAGGCCAGCTGCTGACTGGAGCCATCATAACAGAAACATTATTTTCTTGGCCTGGAATTGGCCGATGGTTGATCAAGAGCATAGAGGCCCGTGATTACCCCGTCGTACAAGCTGGTCTTTTTTACTCAATGCTTATTATAGCTCTGACGAACGTGTTTGTTGATTTTGGAATTGAAAAATTAAATCCTAGAATGCGAAGTTTAAAAAATGGTTAGCCGTAAAGTTTTTAAAAATAAAAATTTATTGATTGGTATGTTTTTATTTTTATTTTTTTCGCTTTTTGTTCTGCTATCTTTTTTTATAACTCCCTATTCTTATCAGGAAGTATTTTCTGACAATCAGTTAAGTTTGCCATTTTGGAAAGACGGGGCAAATGCATTGTTTTGGTTAGGCACAGATGATTTAGGACGCGATACTTTATCAAGAATTTTGATTGGCTCGCGTTTTTCAATTGGTATTGGGTTAATATCAACTTTTTTTGCGGTATTAGTGGCTGCAAGTCTTGGCCTAATCTCGGGGTTTTATAAAGGTCGAATCGACCTGGTTATCAATCAAATGATGGAATCATTGCAGGCTTTACCAAGCTTACTTTTAGCATTGATTGTGGTTGTTATCTTAGGTTCTGGTCTATGGAATACTATTTTAAGTGTTACGATTGTTGCCTTGCCAGCGATGTATCGCCTTGTTCGATCAGCGGCAATGATCGAAATGTCGAAAGACTATGTGCAGGCCTCTATCGCCTTGGGGGCTTCAAACATACGAATTATTTTCAATCATTTGTTACCTAATTGTTACACGCCTATTCTTGTGCAGTCCGCAGTTTGTTTTAGTGAAGCTGTGTTGAATGCAGCAGCGCTTGGGTTTTTAGGCCTAGGCGTTCAGGCACCTTATCCAGAGTGGGGAACTATGCTCAGTGATGCAAAAAATTATATCCAACAAGCACCTTGGCTGATGACCATCCCGGGTATCTGTTTATTGCTATTGATCTTATCGACTCAGTTGATCAGCGACGGTCTTCGCGATCAGTTAGACCCAAAACTTCGAAATCGTTAGAGTCAGCTAATTTCTAGATTCAACAGCCACAAATAAAGCGCCAACGCGAAAAATTTGTTCTGTTTTTTTTGAAATATTTTTTATGTAAATTTTCATTTGAATCATCTGGTTGGTCTCGTTTTGATACATGATCGTCAGGAAAGTTTTTGGTGGAAAAAATTTGTCTGATAGGAATGAAACACCCATCCGTGAAAAATCTTGGATCGTCATTGGAGAATGATTTTCATTCTCGATGACCAAACCAACTGAGCTTACAATCGATCGTTTGAATTTTCGCATAGTTAAACCAAATGCAAACATTGGTCCGTATCAGATGTGATAAACCGTATTAAAATCTGAAAAGTGAATAAGATTTCGACTGTCACCGTTATCTTGGGCAGTCACTTATTAGTCAGGTACTATCAAAAAGTAAGTTTTACATGGACTGTAAAAAATCTGATCGCGATCTTTGGACCAAAGCCTTTGATTGCGATCTTAGGCGGCACGCGCCTGGCAATACTTAAGCGAATGACAAAAACGTATCTGATGTTTCTTTTATTCACGGCATCCAATATTGCATCCGCAAAAAATATTTCGGATCGATTAGTAGACAACTTATCGTGTGCTTTATTGTCGACTGAATCGATATTTAAAAGTATTCGAGCTGACGCATTCGATATAAAATACCACTTTCCGGTTTACAACTGGCATACGGGAGTAATCGCTAACTGCTGGAGTCTTTCACGAGCACAGCGAATTCATTTTTATTTAAGTCGAATCAACGTTAATAAATCAGAAATGAGTCATGCAGATTCTGAGACTATATTAAATATGTTTCGGGGTTCTATTCCAGATACTATAAATCAGCCGCTGATCGGAACAAAAGAAATAGAAAAAAAAATAAATTCTTTCCATGTCTATGAGTTTCCGGGCACAGAGTTTTCTGTAAGTCCCGAGTATTTAGTCACAGAGTTAAAAGCAAACACCGCACTTTCAAGCGGTGCCTTATTGAGCAGAAACTTTAAAAGAGACATCGAAATTTATCAGGCTCGTAGATTTAGCCAGATATCTAATTTAACAAGCTTTGTTTTCAGTGGCAGCAATACAAAAGAATTTAATAGCCAAACCATTCAAACACTTTTAAAAAATCTTGATCAGAAAAAACTGACTTTGATCAATTTGCGAATTTCAACAACAACTCAGCATGTCGTTATCGCCAAAAAACATTTTTATAATGAACAATTAAATCAAATTGAAATTGCTGTTTACGATTCTAGATTTCCGAATAATAAGGTTCAAAATCTGATTTACGATTTAAATAGACAGTCATTTTTCAGTAAAGATATAGCAGGCGATTTGCTGATCGAAATGAATAAAAATGCAGATTCTGAAATTGATGCTTTTATTGTTGATGAAGACGATCGTATTTTTATTGAAGATGCGCTGATTAGATATTACCGGTCTGCTTGTGAAAAAAACTAGTGGGTACTTTAGTAAAATACCCACTTTGAAAATTTACAAGATCATTGCTTTTTTTAAATTCTGATCGATCGCATCCAAAAAAGGTTCTGTGTTCAAATACTGGCTAGAATTGATTTTATCTCCGTAAATGCATACGGCTAAATCCTTGGTCATTTTTCCAGATTCGACAGTTTCAACACATACTTTTTCTAACGTCTTACAAAATTTATCCAGGGCTTGGTTGTTGTCCAGTTTTGCGCGATGTTCTAGGCCGCGAGTCCATGCAAAGATAGATGCAATCGGGTTCGTCGACGTCGACTGTCCCTTTTGGTGGGCTCTAAAATGTCTGGTCACAGTTCCGTGTGCCGCTTCTGATTCCATCGTTTTTCCGTCTGGAGTTATAAGGACCGATGTCATCAAGCCCAAAGACCCGAAACCCTGTGCCACTGTATCTGACTGCACATCGCCATCATAATTCTTACAAGCCCATACGAAATTACCATTCCATTTTAAAGCACTAGCAACCATGTCATCGATTAGACGATGCTCGTAAGTTATTCCAGCAGCTTCGTACAAGGATTTAAATTCGTTTTGATAAATTTCTTCGAAAATATCTTTAAAACGACCATCATATTTTTTTAAAATTGTATTCTTTGTCGATAAATAAAGCGGCCACTTTTTCACAAGTGCCATGTTCAAACAAGATCTAGCAAAACCCTTGATAGAGTCATCTGTGTTGTACATCGCCAGTGCTACGCCATCGCCTTTGAAGTTATAAACTTCATGAGAAATTTTTTCTCCGGCCTTAGGTTCGAAAGTAATTGTCAGTTTGCCTTCACCTTTCGTCACGAAATCCGTTGCTCTGTACTGATCTCCAAACGCATGACGGCCAATACAAATTGGTGCTGTCCAGTTGGGTACAAGACGTGGAACGTTCTGACAAATAATGGGCTCACGAAAAACAGTTCCATCTAATATGTTGCGGATAGTTCCGTTCGGAGATTTCCACATTTGTTTTAATTTAAATTCTTTAACGCGCGCTTCGTCTGGAGTGATCGTTGCGCACTTGATGCCTACGTTGTATTTTTTGATAGCTTCGGCAGCGTCGATCGTCACTTGATCGTTGGTCTGATCGCGGTATTCCATGCCCAAATCGAAATACTTAATATCGATATCCAAATAAGGAAGAATCAGTTTATCTTTGATGAACTTCCAGATGATACGAGTCATTTCGTCTCCATCTAGCTCAACGACGGGATTAGCAACTTTAATTTTTTGCATGGAAAAACCTTTCTTGAAACGCAATTTTTGAAACAAATGAAAAAGCGTTGTCAGTGTAGGGAAAAGCCAAGGATTAATCACGGCCTAATGCTTGATATCAAAGACAATTAAGACTAGATTCAAGAAGTGAAAACAGCACTTGTTTATAAGCAGAAAATGCCTCTGAGAAGTCAGTTTCCAGTTAATTCCGTGTTGCTTTACGATTCTGCTTTAAATCAACATCCGTTTTTCATAACGTGGAAGAAACATTTTAGCCACCAATTGCAATTAAAAGCGGGAGAAAAACTAAAAACATTAGAGTCTTTTAGCCAAACTCTTAAAAAATTAGCTGCTATAAAAATTCCGCAGACACAAGACCTGACTTTTGTTGCTGTTGGCGGCGGAAGTGTCGGTGATTTCGTCGGTTTTTTGGCCAGCACTTTTCTTCGAGGTCGAAGTTTTGTGCAGATTCCATCAACCTGGCTGGCCGCTGTAGATTCAGCTCATGGCGGTAAAAACGGACTTAATTTTCAAGGCACCAAAAATCAGATCGGCACCGTTTTTTTACCAGATCGTGTTTACTTAATTCAGCAGTTGTTACAGTCTCAGCCACAAGCTCGGTACGAGGATGCGCTAGGCGAAGTGCTGAAGATTGCAATCATCAACACGCCTGCTGTTCTACCAAAGTTGACGACATTAAAAAAAGTCAAAATTTATAAACTGCTACCATCGTTGATTCATTCGAAGTTAAAGATTGTGAAAAGTGATCCGTTCGAGAAAAAAGGAAACCGAAGGCTTCTGAACTTAGGTCACACGATAGGCCATGTTCTGGAAAGTTATTTTTCGCTGACTCATGGTCACGCTGTAAAATTAGGAATTTTATTTTCTGCTCGGTGGAGTTTCCATCGTGGTCATCTGAAGGAGAAAGATTTTATTCAGATTTGGAACACGATCCACCAATTAGAAAAGTCTGATTTGCAAATCCATTTGAAAAATTTATCCATCACGGCTGCAAAAAAGTTACTTTTAAAAGATAAAAAATTGATTTCGTCCCATGAGGTTGATTTTATCTTCGTGCAAAAGATTGGGAAGGTTTTCAGACAGAAAGTAACTGTGCAAAGTGTTATTGATGAAATTCATCGACAAAAAACGGAGTTTTAGTGTTTACGTTTTCTGGATCAATAGAAAGTTCAAAATCATGGATGAACCGAGCGTTGATTATTCAGAACTATAATCTGCAAATTGAAATATTAGGCAGCTCACAATCTGAAGACGTCAAAAATTTAAAAAGTTCGATCCAGTCCCTGAAGGATGGTGAATCCGAATTTTTTTCAGGTGCTGGCGGTACAACTCTACGGTTTTTTTCATTTCTTATTTCAAGAAAACCTGGACTGTGGAAGATTCGCGCTGATCAAAGACTTTTAGAGCGACCGCAAAACGAGCTGAAGCATATTTTAAACCAACTGGGTGTAGAAGTTATTTTTGATGTGGCGGGTGTGACTTTAAAATCTTCGGGTTGGGTTTTGCCTAAAGTTGTCCATTGTAGCGGTGTGAATTCAAGCCAGTTTGTCAGCGGACTTATATTAAATAGCTGGCAATTGCCGCAAGACTTGGTCATCGAATTACATAAGCCAATCGCATCTTGGGATTATCTGAGAATGACTATCGAGATGGTAAAAAGCCTAAGTTTAAAAATGGAAATAATAGATACTGAAACTGTTTTGCAAATTAAAATATTTGCGATGCAAGAGCCACTGCCCTTAAAGCCACTACAGGCCGAGCCTGATATTAGTTCTGCGTTTGCGCTAGCATCCGCGGGTGTTGTTGCAGGACATGTGCACATTACGGGTTGGCCAAATCAATCGCTGCAGCCTGATTTTAACTTTTTAAACATTTTTAAAAAGATGGGTATTTTGTTCGAATCAGAAAAAAACTCATTTCAAATACAACAGCAGAAAACATGGAATAAAGCTGAAGAAAATCTGAAAAATACTCCGGATCTTTTTCCGGTGCTATCTGTGCTTTGTGCTTTAGGGGATGGTGTTTCATACCTTTATGGAGCTGATAATTTAAAAGCCAAAGAATCAAATCGGTTTTTCAAAACAAATGAATTGCTCAACTTATGTGGTTTTAAAACAGAAATCAAAAATGATGGATTGGTCATTTTTGGAAAAAGCTCTTCATCAGATAAAAAAACCTTACTTGATTTTGACCCCGATCAAGATCATCGCATGGCCATGGCAGCTGGGCTTATGAAACTTGCTGGGTTCAATGTGAGAATCGGCAACGCATCTGTTGTCAGTAAAAGCTATCCGACTTTTTGGAAAGATATTCAGGTCTCTGTTTGAAAAAAGTAATCGTTGGCCATCGTGGTGTTGGTAAAACGAAGTTGTTAAAGCGCCATTCTATTTATTTTTCGGGTATTCCACACTTTGATTTGGATTTAGAAATTGAAAAGGCAACTGGCCAGTCAATTTCAACTATTTTTCTGAATCAAGGTGAACAGCATTTTAGAGATTTGGAAAACCAGACACTCAATGATTTAGTCATGAAGCATTCAGAATTTGTTATTAGCCTTGGTGCTGGATTTGATTTAAAAAAGCTCGATCACCAAGTCGAGGTGCTTTTCGTAAGTCGCATTACGGATAAAATGGGACGTATTTTTATTGATCGACCACGTTTAGATAAATCGATAGATTCACTGGACGAGTATGCACAGCGGTTTCTAACACGTCAGCTGAAGTTTCAAACTAGGGCCAACACCATTTATCACATGCCCGAGGGAATAGAGTCAGAAAATAAAAGCGAAAAAAAAATACTGACAAATACTTTTGAAATTAAAGACGCTATATATACTTTATCAAATGCAGAAATTTCAAAGCTGGATGTTTTGAAAAATAATTTTCACTGTATAGAACTTCGTTCTGACCTAATCTCAATGAACCAAATCACTGAAATTGTCAGTTCTGATTCTGCGTTTAATTGGCTTGTTTCCGTACGAACAAACGAAATACCGCCATCAGGCGTGCGTTTAGACTTTGATGCCCAAATTCCAAATAGGCCAAATACTTTTTTTGATAAAAAACAGAACATCATTTCTTGTCACAATGACAATATCGATACGGCACTAGATCTAGTGAAGAGCTTTCAAGAAATTCATATAAAGCTTTCGCCGCTTGTGGAAAACTTTGAGGATTTGTTGAAAGGTCACAAGTGGCAGCAAGAAGCTCCGCACAGCAGAAGCTTTTTACCACGATCTGAAAGTGGAAAATGGGTTTGGTTTCGTCAATTATCTAAATACTGGCAAAATTTAAACTTTATTAGAAATTACACGGATCTAGCAGATCAACCTTCGATTTATCAGTGGTTGTGTCTACCGACGGAAAAACCAAAATTTTTTGCAGCAGTTATCGGAAGTCCTGTTTTATTTTCTAGAAGCCCCGAGCAGCATCAAAATTTCTTTAGGCAGAAAAATTCTTTTTTTACTGTTATCGAGATCTCTGAGACAGAATGCATCACTTATTTTCCGCAGTTAATTAAGTGGGGATTAACTTATGTCGCGGTGACGTCACCGCTCAAAAAATTTGCTTTTCAAATTGCGACGAAACCCAGTGATCGCTCAAAACAGTTTCAGGCAGCGAACACTCTTGTTTGCACGAGCAGTGAAATTTTTTGTAAAAATACAGATTTTCTAGGTTTTCAAAAAGTGATTCAAGATCTTCAGATTGAAGGCAAAGCCGTTGCAGTTTGGGGCGGTGGCGGTACACTGCAAATGATGAAATCGGTTTTACCAAACGCTCAGTTTTTCTCGGCGCGTTCTGAAAATTCAGATGCTTCCGCAGCAGCGCCTGAAGTTCTTATTTGGGCAGCACCAAGAACGCCAGATACAAAAAATCCGCCGGATCATTGGCAACCAAAATTAGTGATCGACTTAAATTATCTAGAGAATTCTATGGGTCTTCAGTACGCACAGAAAATGAAATGTTCTTACGTCTCAGGTCTTGGTTTTTTCGAAGCTCAGGCCTTAAACCAACAAAAATATTGGAGCACTCAGTGAGCGCAAATCAATTTGGATCCATTTTTAAGATAACAACTTTTGGTGAAAGTCATGGCAAAGCCCTAGGGGTTGTCATTGATGGCTGTCCATCCGGAGTCATTTTTAATTTACCACTTTTAAAACTGAATTTGAATCGACGACGACCTGGTCAAAGCACTGTCACTACGGCGCGTGCAGAAACCGATGAGCCCATCGTGCTGAGCGGAGTTTTTGAAAATAAAACTCTCGGAACGCCAATCTGTTTGATGGTTGAAAATGCAGATCAGAAGTCGGTTGACTACGAGCAAATAAAAAATAATCCACGCATCGGTCATGCGGATGATATCTGGATTAAAAAATTTGGACATGTCGATCACCGCGGTGGAGGCAGATCCTCTGGCAGAGAAACCGTTACCCGTGTTCTTGCGGGATCTGTCGCGCAAATGTTTGTTGAACAATTGCATTCGAAAATTCAGATCAAAGCTTTTTCGGCAGAAATTGGCCCTTATAAATTATCTGCAGCAGAGCTTGAAACGGTTTGGAAACAGAACATCGATGCTTACCCAACACGATTTCCGTCTGTGCAAAATAATGAAATCGTGACAGTGCTGGAACAGGCTAAGCAAGACGGTGAAAGTTTTGGCGGTGTTGTCGAATTACGTATTAAAAATGCACCTGCGGGGCTTGGGC
The DNA here is from genome assembly GCA_043747425.1 of Bdellovibrionales bacterium. GTDB lineage: Bacteria > Bdellovibrionota > Bdellovibrionia > Bdellovibrionales > Bdellovibrionaceae > Pseudobdellovibrio. The sequence continues at coordinate 8,985 of JAYTPC010000103.1, read as the reverse complement.
AACCTGTTTTTCATAAGCTGAAATCGGATTTAGCAAAAGCGATGATGAGTGTTGGTGCAACCACGGCTGTCGAACTAGGACACGGGTTTTCATCATCTGAAATTTCAGGTTCCGAATTTCATAAAGAAAAAGTTTCCAGTTATTATGGCGGCATTCGCGGTGGAATTTCTACGGGCGAGGAAATCATTCTGCGTGTTGGGTTTAAGCCAACGTCTTCCATCAAAGACACAGCAAAAAAAGGTCGACATGACCCCTGCATCGTACCCCGTGCCGTTCCTGTCATTGAGGCTATGGCCTGGCTAGTTTTGGCGGATCTCTTGTTGTGGTCCCGCTTAGACCGAATTTGAGCTTACCTTTGTTTTCTGTGGACATTGTATATACTTGTATATACAATTAAGAAATGCTGATTTATGAAATTCACAAAGCTTTTGAAAAAAATAATATATCCTACGCCGTGATCGGCGGATATGCGTTAGCATTTCATCAAATAGTGCGAGCCACAGTAGATATTGATCTGATTATGAAACTTGATCTTAATACTTTTGAAAAAGCAGAAGCTGCTTTGAAATCTATAGGACTTCAATCACGAATACCAGTCACTGCAAAAGACATCATAAAGTTCAGGATAGAGTACATAGAAAATCGCAATTTGATAGCTTGGTCATTCGTAGACTATCAAAATCCGATAAGGCAGGTGGATATACTTATTACAACTGATATCAAGACAGTGAAAACTGAAAAAATTTCCGTTGGTGGTCTTAAAATACCAGTCATTACTTTAGAAGAATTGTTGAAAATGAAATTAAAATCCGGAAGACCGCAAGATTTACTTGATGTTGAAATGATCCATCAACGCTTAAAGGATAAAAAACATGAAAAAAAATAATCGTCCTTCTGTTCATGAAGGACTCGTGTTTATAGAATCTTTTCAAAAGATGTTGAATGACCAAGATGAAAAGACCGTAGCCATCAGTTTAAGAATACCAAAAAACATCTTGGCTGCTTTAAAATTTAAAGCAAAATCAGAACAAAAAAAATACCAAAATTTGTTGATCGAATACATTCGAAACGGGCTAAAACAGTAATCGCTTTATTTGACGACACCTATATAGATGTAAGCAATTCCAAAACTAACAGGCTTGTAAGTCATCAGGCTGTAAGAACCAGAGTCTTTCATCAATGCAATAAATTTTTCGGCGCATGGAAATGCCGCCGATGATGTCTGTAAATAATCATATGCTGCTTTTTCACCAGTAACCCAACCGCCAATTATTGGTAATATTTTTTCTGAATAAAACTTGTAAGCTACATTTAAAATGGGAAGTTCGATCTGACCGAATTCTAAAATCATGACTTTGCCACCGGGTTTTGTGACCCGGGCCATTTCTTGTAGCGCCTTCGAAGGATTACCAACGTTGCGGATACCAAATGAAATGCTAACAAGATCAAACTGCTGGCTTTCATACTGTAATGAAGTCACATCCGCTTGTTCAAATTTTATATCTAAATTTTGGGCTTTCGCTTTCCCAGGAGCTGATTCGAGCATCTCGGCACAAAAATCAGTGCCTATGACATTTCCTGCGGGCCCTACGGCCTTTTTAAATTCCATGGCTAAATCACCAGTGCCAGTCGCACAGTCCAGGACGCTTTGCCCGGGCTTAACGTTAGAGAGATAAACTAATTTTTTTCTCCACAAATGATGGATGCCTATAGATAAAACCGAATTTGCCTTATCATAATTGGCAGCCACTTTTGAGAACATAGATTTTATAATAATTGGATCTGGAGAGTGTTTCATTTTTTTAAAACCTGGATTTAAATTTTTAAAGTACGGTCAAAAGCATTCAAAACTTTTTCGAGTTGTTTCATCATGGTATTAAAATCAATCAAAGTTAAAGCTTGATCGCCATCAGAAAGTGCTTTTTTTGGATCTGGATGAACTTCGACAATCAATCCATCAGCTCCTGCCGCTGCCGCTGCATAACATAACGGAGTTACTAATTCACCGATACCAATGGCATGTGATGGATCAACGATCACTGGATATGGTGAATGTTTTTTTGCATACACTACAGCGTTTAAGTCTAAAGTATTTCTGGTGGCTGTTTCGAAAGTGCGAATTCCACGTTCACAAAGCACGATATTGGTATTTCCGCCCTGAGCAATATAATCAGCAGCTTTAAGCCATTCATCGATGTAGGCAGAAAAGTTTCGTTTCAAAACAACAGGTTTTGATTGTTTGCCCAAGTCTTTTAGCAACGAGTAATTGTGCATGTTCCGAGCACCAACCTGAAAGGCATCAACGAACGGAGATATCTCTGAGATTTGTCTTGAGTCCGTTATTTCTGAAATTAGACCCAAGCCGATTTCTTTTTTCACTTTTTGGATAAAATCAAAAGAATCTTCACCTAACCCTTGAAACGATTTTGGTGACGTGCGCATTTTCCAGATTCCACCACGAAGTAATGCAGCTCCTGAATTTTTAACGGATTCTGATGTTTGTCGAAACTGGTCCTCGGACTCAATTGAGCATGGACCTGCAATTACGGTAAATTTGGGACCGCCTATTTGAACTTTGCCAATCTGAACAATCATCTTGAATCACGCTTTCACTATATTTCGACTAATACTTTTGTTAAGGTCTAAGTGGTCATGACAAGTATCATACAAAATTCTGAATTTACAAACTTTTTGCAGTCGGGTGCTATTCTGCAAACTTCACAAGATGAATTCACCTTGATTTGGGGACCGTTTACCACATTTTCAGGGCTTGAAAAGCAGCATTTAGATGAAAAAACCATCATTTATAAACCGGATTTTTGGGATTTTACCGAAAGTAAATCAGGTCTTTGTTTAACTGGAGCAAAAGAGTTGCAGTTAAGCCGGGTAGATCTATTGAGTTTGCTAAAGCAACATGGATACCTGCAGCTGAATGTGAAGTGGGAAGAACCAAATACAGCTGGATTCCGAGATCAGTTCAACTGGAGCTTTCAAAAGTTTGAAGAGAACACATTGAAAAAAACAGTCCCTATTACTTGCCAGCGCGGACATACCGTTTTTGAAAAAAAGCATTTGGTATTCGCGCTTCAAACAGTGATTCAGGAAGTTCACTTTGGCTATACTTATGGTTTATGGGAAAATAAAAATGGATATGTGGGTCATACACCAGAACTTGTATTAAATTGGTCAGCAGAAACGCAGATTTTTAAAACAGTTGCCTTGGCAGGGACGAAAGAAAAAGAAATCCAAAAGAATAGTATACTGCAAGACTCAAAAATTTTAAATGAACACCAAATAGTCGCTCTGGATTTGCAGGAAGTTCTAAATAAAGAACTACCTGCGATAGAAATAGAAATACAAGGTCCGACAGTTTTAGAGTTAAAGTATTTAACTCATTTGATGACTTCGCTGCAGATTCAAAATGTCAATTGCACACAAGCTTTAAAGCTATTGCGTTCGCTTCACCCATCAGCTGCTCTGGGCATTTATCCGCGGCTTTTACAGCAGTATGAAAGCTTTAAGATGTTCGATTTGCAAAAAAGTCGATTAGGTTTTGCTGCTCCGTTTGGTTTTATCAGCATGAAATCCATGCTGGTCGTTGCTGCAATTCGCGGTTTTTACTTCACAGCTACCTCCATAGTCATATTTTCTGGTTGTGGGGTCACTGTAGAAAGTATTTATCTGGATGAGCTTTCTGAGGTCGAGAAGAAACGAAACTCAGTTAAAAAGATGATGGGAATGAACCTATGACGAACAGCGATCTGTGTTTGAAAGTTTTTGAATTTTTGAAACATGCCAAGGTCGAAACTGTTGTTATTTGTGCCGGCGCAAGAAATGCTCCATTTGTGATGAAGCTAGATTCTGAAGATTTCAATAAGATTTACTATTTTGAAGAACGTAGTGCTGCATTTTATGCACTTGGATTGATGAAGCAGTCCGGAAAACCTGTGGCGATCATCACGACATCCGGCACAGCAGCGTCAGAATTGTTGCCTGCAACGATTGAGGCCTATTATCAAGGTTTGCCGTTGATACTGATTACTGCAGATCGACCCAAAACTTACCGAGGAAGTGGTGCCCCTCAGGCCATAATGCAAACAGGACTATTTGCTGATTATGTGGAAAAAACTTTCGACTGGGATATCTCAACCAAAGATTTCGCAATCGAGACACGATTGCAGTCACCGATGCATTTTAATATTTGTTTTGATGAACCCTTGGCTGACAAACTTTCGGGTTTTGCCGGTGTTTCAAAAATAAAAATTTTAGAAAAGCAATTTTTTGCAAAGGCGACCAGTTCGGATATTCAACTGATCAAAAAACCTTTAATTCTTGTTGGCCAAATCGAAGAATCCCAGAAATCCAAGGTCATTCGGTTTATTTTGGAAATGAAAGCTCCGGTTTATTTAGAAAGCCTAAGCCAACTTCGCGCAGAAAAAGAAATACAAGAATATGTCATCAAGTCTTCTGAACATTTTATTAAAAAAATCTTCAAACAGAAGTGGTGTGAATCTGTTGTTCGCATTGGGTCTGTCCCTACGTTGCGATTTTGGCGTGATCTCGAAACCGATTTTAGAGAAATAGATGTTATTAATTTTACGGATCAGAATTTTTCTGGAATAGCTAAAAGTGCAAAAAATTTTAAACTCGAATTCTGCAGCGGAGTCGACAGCAAAAATACGCATTTGCTAAAAATGAAAGAATCAGATGCTTTGTTGCAGAAACAAAAGCAAGACCTACTGAACCAATTTCCTTCAAGCGAACCGAATTTTGTACGATTGCTTTCGGAGGTGGTCACGAACAAACCATTGTATTTAGGAAATTCTTTGCCAATTCGTGAATGGGATCAGTTTGCAAACTCAGACTTCAAAAAACAAAGCTTATATGCCAATCGCGGAGCTAACGGAATTGACGGGCAAGTTTCGACATACCTGGGCTGGGCAGCTAGAGATCCAGTATCTTACTGTTTGGTCGGTGATCTTACGGCTATGTACGATCTGGCTTCCCTTGGATTAAATTCGGACAGTGCTGCTGAATTTCAATTGGTTGTCATGAATAATTTTGGTGGACATATTTTTAAAAGAGTTTTCAAAGACGATAAATTCTTAAATACACACAACATTGAATTTCCGTCGTGGGCTAAAATGTGGAACTGGAATTATTGCCTTATTAAATCTGTGGATGATTTTAAAAATATTTCAAATCCAGCTGGTAAGTCTATTATCGAATTGCAGCCTGATTTACTACAAACCGAAATGTTTTGGCAGGCTTGGGATTTAGCATGCAGCAAAATTTAATTTTTGCTGTCCATGGTTTTTTAGGAGAAGGTCACGATTGGTTTTCTTGCGAAAAGCATTTGCAAACCAACTGGGTGAAACCGTCTCTGTTTTCGCAAGTTTCTCCCACTATTGATAATTTTGAAATCTACATTAGCACTTTGGTTCAATCACATTCGTTCTCGAATGGGAATCAGCTTAAAAAAGTTTTTGTTGGATATTCATTAGGTGGAAGATTGGGTTTGCATTTACTGAAAAACCAATCTCATCTTTTTGATCATTTTATTTTCGTGTCGACGAATCCAGGATTGTCTGACGAAAAAGACAAAGTAAAAAGGTTAGAGTCGGATGCTCAATGGGCTAAAGTTCTAGATAATGATACCTGGGACAGTTTTTTAAAACTGTGGAATTCTCAGGACGTCTTTGATCAGCACGGTTTACAGCCTAGTCGTTATGAAAAAGATTTCGATAAGAAGAAACTCAGTGGGTCTTTTAAAAACTGGTCGTTGGGTTTACAGGCAGATTTTAGGGAATTAATTAAAGCCCACAGTCAAAAGATCACATGGGTTGTCGGCACAAAAGATTCGAAGTTTTTGGCAATCGCAGAGGATATGAAGCAAAAAAAAATCCTGCTGGATTACAGCAGGATTAATTCTGGACACCGTGTCTTGTTTGAAAACCCAAACGAGCTTTCTAAGTTAATTCAAAACTGCTTTAAGTATTAGTTAACCAATTGTTTTGCATTTTCAGAAATCCATTTTTCATAACCGATGACTGAAGTGTAAACAGCTATCAGGTTGCAGTCTCCAGTTCCACGACTGGTGATGCCAACCAAGATATTTTTCTTTAATCTTTTATCAGCTAGGTAAGCAGGTCCGCCAGAGTCTCCGTGGCAAGCGCCTTTTCCTTGTGATTGATCTAAAGTTATTTCTTCCAAAGACGGCAGTACCGACAGAATTTTAATCTTGTTTACCAATCGTAAAACTCCAGAGCCTTCACTGATGATGGGTCTTCCAGTAACCGGATTTTTTTTAAATTTATTTAGACCATATCCTGACAAAGTGACTTCTGCTCCGGCTCTGAGTGTTCGAGCTAAAGTAGAATTAGCTAAATTTGCCGTTTTGAAGCCGGCCGGAATTGTGCCTTCGAACATAATCAAGCCGATGTCGTTAGCACCTTTAGTTGAATCTGATTTGTTAGAACCGAATAGTTCATGGCGTTTTACTTTAACAGAAAACCGAATATTTGTTTTGTCGCCTGCTTGAACCTGCTTTGAAATTTCACTAAGACTAGATCCGAAAAAAATAATTGTTTTGTCGGGAAATTCCACATCTACACAATGTGCAGCTGTCAGCACCAGGTTAGCTGCTATTAGGCTGCCTGTACAAATTCCGCCGTTGGCTTGGTCATAAATTCCAACAATACCGTTTTGCTTTGCATAAGTGATAGTGGCATCCGTTCCACCAATAATGCTGGATTGATCAACTTCAGAACCCAAATAACTTTGAGAATCTGAATTTACATTTTCTGCGCATGATGACAAAAAAGATAAAAGTAAAACAGTAGAAACAGTGTGTGCTAGTTTTTGTGTGATCACTTGATTCCCCTAAATTCTTGCGCAGTCTTAATGTCTGCGTTGCGCTAATAAAACCCAAAATGGAACCACTCTCAACACAATTGTCGAAATGTTGCCCATAAATTATTTTTATGTTTGCATAAGCTGTTTACAGCTCAGATCGCTTAAGATGCCATTACAAAGAATTTTTGATAATTAATACACTTTGAATGCGTTGGTGCATTCAATCAGAGCAGAACGAATTCCAGGTTCGGCGGCGGCATGTCCGGCATCTGCTACAATGTTAAGCTTAGATTCTGGCCATGCTTGGTGCAAATCCCAAGCGGATCGCATGGGACAAACCACATCATAGCGGCCTTGCACTATCGAAGTCGGAATGTGTTTAATTTTAGAAATATTTTCGATTAAAAAATTTGGGGTTTTGAAAAAAGAATCGTTTATAAAATAATGACATTCGATCCGTGCAAACTGTAGCGCCAAAGTTGGCTCTTCAAAATCTTCGATCGATTGAGGATCAACATAAAGTCTTGAGGTTGCGGCTTCCCACTGGCTCCAGATGCGTGCGGCATCTAAACGAATCTGCGCATTTTCATCGGTCAGGCGTTTGTAGTAAGCAGCTACGAAGTCACTGCGTTCTTCTTTTGGAATATGATTCTGATATTTGTCCCAGGTATCAGGAAAAATTTGTGAAGCACCGTCTTGGTAAAACCATTTTATTTCTGAAGGTCTGCACAAAAAGATTCCGCGTAAAATAAGTCCTTTTACTTTTTGTGGGTGAGTGATCGCGTACGCCAATGCTAGCGTAGATCCCCAGCTGCCACCAAAAACGATCCAATCTTTAATTTTTAGGTGTTGTCGGATCTTTTCTATGTCAGAAACTAAATCCCATGTTGTGTTTTCTTTGAGTTCTGCCATAGGTAATGACTTTCCGGAACCTCGTTGGTCGAACAAAATAATATGGTAATGAGCCGGATCAAAAAACCGACGGTGATCTGCATTGCAGCCCCCACCCGGACCTCCGTGCAAAAAAATTATTGGGCGGCCATTCGGGTTTCCGCACTGTTCAACATAAAGTGTGTGCAGTTCAGAAACTTTTAAGAACTCGGTATGGAAAGGCTGCAGACTTGGGAAATAATTATTTAAAGCCATACTTTTGCTTTCTCGCTTTCAGAGATGAAGCTGTGCTGATAAGCGGTTCGATTGCATTTTTCAAAATCAGCTAACGAAAAATTTTGATGATTTTGCGCAATCAAATAATCATCAGACAGTAAAGATGCGAAAATTCCGGGATCATCAGAATTTAAAGTGATTGGTACATTCAGATCTAACAACTTTTTTAACGGATGTGCTTCAAACGAACTAAATGCCTGTGTTAAATAGTTGCTGTACGGACAAATCTCAAGCGGTATGTTTTTTTCGATCAATGTCTGAATGACTTCTGGATGATGGATGGCTTGCACACCATGGCCGATGCGCTGGGCTTCTAATAAGTGAATCGAATCTAAAATCCATTGGCCTGCTCTTGGGTCTGGTGATTCGCCAGAATGAACTGTGATATTGAGTCCAGATTTTTTAGCTTTTTGAAAAAGGGGAGCAAACTTTTTTGGCTCGAACCCGTCTTCATTGTCAGCTAAGTCCAATGCAATAAAAGTATTTTTGTTTTCAATTGCAAAATGAGTCACTTGGTCCGCTATTTTCAAATCTAGAATTCGTTGCAAAATACAAATTAAACCGACAGCTATCGGAAAGCTTTGTTTTGCTTTGTGAATACCTTTTAGTAAAGCCTGGTGAATTTTTTCGAATGTTAAGTCTGTATGCCCTGAAGCTATGAAAGTAGGTGCGTATCTTAATTCTAAAATTCGGACACCGTCATTGAAAGCGTCTTCACAAGCTTCAAAGGCCAGTCGTTCTAAAATTTCGGTCGATGCTAAAAGTTTTTGCGTGGTTAAAAATTTGTTCAAAACGGCTTCAAGATTAACCATAGGTTGGGTCACCAAAAAGTAAGCCTGTTGCTCAGATGGTTTTTTGGGGTACTTAAGTCCCAAAGTTGTTGCGATTTCAAGCATCGTGCTCCAACGCATCGAACAATCTAAATGGCGATGCAAGTCAACTTTTGGTAATGCGCGGATTTCT
>JAYTPC010000102.1:0-22388 GCA_043747425.1 Bdellovibrionales bacterium | reverse complement strand
GAAGCTGGAAACACAACAGGTCGTCGTATTGACCGCAAATCTTGTAACTTACGCGTACCTATTAAAGTTCCACAAGGATACTCAGTGGCTTTAATTGGTGTTGATTACCGTGGTTTTAACGCGATCCCAGGATCTGGCGCTTACACAGAATTCAATGCAGAATACTTCTACGCAGGTGCGCGTGGTCCTCGTTTTAGCCGTCGTTTCCAAGGTCCACAAAACAATGAATACCTTATCAATAACAAGTTGATCGCAACAAACTTGGTATGGTCACAGTGTGGAACAGAAGTTATCTTCGGAATTAATGCAGCAGCAACAGCTATGGCAAATTCACAGATGCAGCAAACTATGATGATCGTGGATTCAGCTGATATCACAGCTGGAATCTTGTACCAGTTCTCATGGAGACGTTGTAACTAATCTTGAGAATTAATTTTTGAGATTAAAAGGGCTTAGCGGATGCTAAGCCCTTTTTTAGTAATTTGATGCACACGAAGGAGTTTTATGAAATCAATTTTATTTTTCACAAGTTTTATTTTATCACTTTCAGCATATGCACAATTTAGAATCGGAGAAGTTCATTACGGCGGTAATGGATGTCCAAATGGATCGGCCTCCGTTGTATTGACTGATGACCGAAGAACAATTTCTATTTTATTTGATCAATTTAAAGCTGAAGCAGGAAATACCACAGGTAAACGAGTTGACCGTGCAAACTGTAATTTGCGGATACCGATGCAAGTTGATCCAGGTTATGCAGTCGCCTTAATTAAAGTTGATTATCGAGGTTTTAGCTCTATACCCGTGGGCGGATCTGCAACTTTTGATGCGGATTATATTTTTGCCGGAGCCCGTGGATCAAAACACAATAAAAAAGTCAACGGACCTGTTTCTGACGAATTTTTGGTATCTAATCAAATTCAAGCTCAAGCCTGGTCAGCTTGCGGAAAAAGTATCATGTTTGGTATTAACGCCACTGCGACCGCAACGACGAATTCGTCTATGGAGCAAGCGATGATGATCGTTGATTCTGCAGACATAGATACAAATCCAGGAATAGTTTATTCTTTTACCAGCAAACGTTGTAACTAGTTTATTTCAAGTGTGACTTCATAGTGAGTCGCATCCAAATCATTTCAATAAGCATGTAAACAATCATGCTTATTGTAAGTCCTAGGCCTTTTAGAATGGCCCAAGATTCTGAACTCCAATAAAAAGCAGCATATGTCGCTAAAACCGCATGCGCTAAAAAAAATAAACCTAAACGTAAGGTCATGCCACTCATGCGGTTTATTAAAAAAACCGGAGCGCCCGCGTTTTGTTTTTCCATCATCATTTTCATAAATGGTTTTTTAATGACCCAGCTGCCAACCAAAAAAACAAAAAAACCAAATTCTAAAATCGCTGGCTGCAGTTTAAACCAAAAGCCTTCGTTCGATAAAAGGGATACAGTTCCAAGTCCAAGCAGCATTCCGTTTGCAACCCAGGTAATCGTATTCACTTTTTTATATTTAATTAATTCAAAAATGATTTCACCACACCCAAAAACCATTCCGGCAATTAGCCCTGCCAAAGTTCCGTATTTTTCTTCGATGACGGTGAAGGCTATAACTGGAAGTAAACCACCAAAAAATAAAGCCAACATCGCTGATTTTTGAGAAGTGCTAGATTCCAAAATCGACGGGTTCTCCAGTGTGTGGCCTTAAAATTTGATCGTCACTCATTGTGAGCTTGCCTTTTAGATAAACTTGCACCGGCCAACCAGTTACTGTCATGCCGTCATACGGAGTCCATCCACATTTAGAAGCAATCCATTCGTTTTTTATGGTTACTGATTTTTGTAAATCCACAATCGTGAAGTCAGCATCATAACCAACTTCGATACGACCTTTATTTTTAACACCTAATAATTTTCTAGGATTTTCGCTAACCATCGTAACAAATCGTTCCAGTGAAAATTTTCCAGCAGCCACATGATTTAACATCAATGGTACTAGAGTTTGTACGCCAGGTACTCCGGAAGGCGACTGCGGATACGGTTTATTTTTTTCCTCTAAAGAATGTGGTGCGTGATCAGATCCAATAATGTCTACGATTCCCGTTCGTACAGCCTGCCACAAGTGCTCCATGTGTCGCTTATCACGAATGGGTGGGTTTTGCTGAGCGAGCGTTCCCAAACGCTCGTAACATTCTGGAGAAGATAAAGTTAAATACTGAGGTAATATTTCAACAGAGGCCACGTCTTTGTGATCTTTTAAAAAAGCCATTTCTTCAGAAGACGACACATGAAGAACATGCACGGGGCGATTGTGTTTTCGTGCTAAGTGAACCACTTTTTTCGTAGATATCAATGCGCTTTCTTCGTCGCGCCAAATGGGATGTGCTTTAGGATGCGCAGCTTCTACGGCAATGTGTTTTCTTGCTTGTAGCCTAGCTTCATCTTCAGAGTGAACGATGACGCGTCTTCGTCCATTTTTTAAAATATTTTCCAACAGCACATCGTTATCAACAAGCAAAGTTCCAAAAGAACTTCCTAAAAATATTTTTACACCAGAGCAATGAGAAAGTTTTTCTAATTCAGATAATTTTTCAAAATTATCACTGCTGCCACCAACATAAAAAGCATAGTGGCAATGTGCACGATCTTTCGCACGATTTAATTTATCTTGAAAAGCTTCTTTGCTGGTTGTGACAGGATTTGTATTTGGCATTTCAAAAATACTTGTTACACCACCTAACAAAGCCGCACGAGTTCCACTTTCAAGATCCTCTTTGTGAGTAAAGCCAGGCTCTCGGAAATGCACTTGCGAATCGATGACTCCTGGAAGAATCGTTAAGTCTTTTAAATCTTTAATCTGCTGACCCTGTAAAACTTGACTTGAAATTTCAGCGATTCGACCGTCTTTTACACCAAGGTTTGTCTGGATGTTTAGGACAACATTTTGGTTCTTATCAAATACCAGTACGGATGCATTTTTTAGAACCAGATCATGAATTTCCATATTAAAACTGTACTGTTTTTCTAGCTTTAAGTCCAGCTTGCTGCAGCCGTCCAGCTTGCCAGCGCTTAACTAAACTTGAGACACTGAACTTCAATGGAAAAAGTTCTGCATTTATTGTCCTATTACAACACTCAGATCATACAATCTGGTTTCGCGATTGTGTTTTTTCTAATCATTATTTATGTTTACCGCGCCTTTTTTATGGCTAGCAGCAACAGCGAAGAAGCTGCAGGCACAAATCATCCCGGAGGCCTAGAACAAAAACTAAATCAAATTCTAGAGCATCAAAGATCGAAAGCAAGTGTTGCTGCAGATTCAACAGCAACCAACCCAGTTTCAAAAAATTCAGTTACTGAGCAAGACGTCGATAAACTTAAATCAGAAATCTATAATTTACGTCAGCAGTTAAGTGAAGTGCAAACCACAAGTGGTAGCAATACTGTTAACAATTCTCAGGTTTCAGAAGCAAGTGCAGCTGATGAAATTAAAGATGATAGTAGCCCTGAAATGGCTAAAGCGAACGAGTCTATGGTTGTGAAAGTTAAAGAACTTGAATCTCGTTTGGCAGAATACGAAATTATTGCCGACGATATCGCAGAACTCAGTCAGCTCCGTGCAGACAACGCAAAATTAAAAGAGCAGCTATCTCAAATGCAACCGAAGAACGTGCAAACTGCTGATGTTCCAACAGCGCCAGCAGAGCCGGCTACTGCCAGCCAAGAGGCTGCAACTGATCTTAGTGGTCAGGCTATGGTTGACGCCCTTTTTGCTGAAGCAAATACGAGCACTGCACAAGCTGATTCCGTAGTACCAGATGGCGATCAGAATTTACTGAATGAATTTGAAAAAATAACGCAAAAAAAGGGAAACGAATGAAAACAATAGCAATTTTTAGTTCAATTTTATTTTCTTTTTTTGTCCATGCGGCCATTCCGCAACTTGCACAAAAAGATTTTGCAGGCCTGCTAAAGGCGGCCAGCGATTCATCAAAATCTATGACTGAAAGATGGCAGGCCTTGGTTAAAGCCGGAGAGTTAGCAAACTCAGATCAAATTTTGAAAATTCAAGAATTTTCAAAAAGTTCTGATTGGTTCATGCGAAATGCATCGCTGGTAGCGCTTGAGTCCGTCAACGCTGATTACGGAATTGAACAAGCCAAGTTACTCGTTAAAGACAAAGCCTTGGTCGTTAGATCTGCGGCAGTCACAACTTTAAAGAAAAAAAATTCTTTAGAAATTCGTCGTTTGTTGGCTTCGGAGCTAGTGGCGCCATATAATTTTAGTGGAAAGCAAAGCCTATGGATTCGTCCCCAGATCATGGAACACCTTGCAAGCACAGCGACTGCAACGGATCGCCAATTTATGGCTCGATACCTTTTCGATAAAGATAAAAAAGTCATTTTACATTCTATTTCTGCTTTAGAAAAAATTAGTTCTGTGCAGTTTTCAGGTTCAAAGCAAATTGAAGACTGGCAAAAATTTGTGAAACAAAATAATTGGTTGTAGTGCATTAGCAGAAAAGAAAAATTTTTAGTTTGCTGAGTTTGCGGCTTCTGCCGCTTTTTTTAAAGCTTGTTCAATGATAATTTCTCTTTCTATACGGTAGAAAATAGAAAGCTCTTCCAAGCCATCACTGGATACGATTTGCTTTTCAGAAATAAAATCCTTAAAAACTTCGATCTTTTTATCAATGGTAACTCGAGTTGAAACCTTACCCTCAGTCTTTCCGCGGGCAAAAGTGAGAATTAATTTGTAGCGCGCACTTTTGAAATCTGGCTTTGTTCTGTCGGGCGGAAGCCAGCCGTCAACGGCTTTCACATAGTCTGTTTCAATCACGCCAAAATCCTGATTCTCCGAAGCGATGGTGTACTTTATAGATAGATGCGCTGCTTTCCATACCAAGTCGTAAGGAGCAAAAAATATTTTCTGTTTTGAAGCTTTTTGAATAATTTTATCGGCCGATTCAGTTTGTTTCTCAAACAGGCCGCAACCTGTCTGAGAAAGCAAAAAAAATATCGCAATGAATAATTTAGAAATCTGTTGAGGCATGAGTTACATGAGTTGCAGCTTCAATCAGTTTATCATCCAACTTCACATTTTGATGTGTGGTGCTTCCAACAAAATTAATTTCTAAGCGTCGCTGCGCTGCTGCTTCGCCGACCAGTGGCCAGTTTGGTAGCTGAATATTTTGATCCCAACCTAACCCAATAATTTCCCAACGGCGATTTACATTTGTAATAGTCTCTGCACCATTTTGTATTTTAACTAAATCTGAAATAGAAGCCGAAGTTGCTAAAGCGTTAACACCGACTGTATTGGGCTTTGCTGGCAAACTGATGGTAAATCCTGAAGTCACAGTGATACTTGGATTTTCTACTAGTGGTAACAGCACCGGTTTTATAGTTTCGTTGTGCACAGCAAGCCCAGCGCTAACTCGGTCAGAGCCAACAGCGCCCGTTGTCGCAGTATCAAAATCAGATTGTCTTTTGAGAACATTGACAATGAAGGCCTTACTTCCTGCAAGCGTCGACATCGATAAACTGGATTCGCCTGAGAATTTTTTAATATCTGTAGGTACCAAAGTGTCTGCAACTTCACTAACCGCAACAACCATAAGCACTTCATCTGCAGCCGCTGTCGCTGGCTGCGTTTTAATTTTTGCTGCAAAAGCCAATTCATTTGCTGGCAAATCTAATGTTGTTACGGGATTTACCAAAGTGATGTCACGCATACCGCCACCTTGGATAGAAAAGTAATTAACAAGGTCATAGAACTGTTTTCCGGCCTGCAATTCATCCATCACTTTTTTGAATGGAAACTGACCCCGCACAGCGAACAATCTTTTTGCTCCTAGATTGGTTGTCGTTAAACGATAAATTGGTTTTGAAAGCGTGATCGGAAAGATATAACTTTCTTTTTGTGAGGGTAAAGAAACGTTCCCTGGTATTTTAGCTTCTTGGCCAATCACAGTGATTGTGTCCGAATAAGGACTGATCACAGAATTTAAATCAAAATTTAATAAATCCCCACGAGTCATTGACGGCATGACCAATGCAAAATCAATTAATTTATCTCCGTTAGAAATTGGAAGCCCACTGACTTTGCCTTTTACTTCAGGGCGTGTTGCAAGTGCTAAAGGGCTTAATTTAATCGTGATATCACCAGGGTTTTGATTCAGCAGAGTTTGGCGAATGTAGCCAGCAGCATCCACAGTGACGTGCTCTTGCGTCGTCCATGTTGGTGGGACCAATGCCTGACCACTTTTGTCTGTTGTTAAAAAATTTCCTTTAAACGGAGTTCCGTTCGCCTGGCCGATTAAAATCTGGGCCTGTGCTATCGGCTCTCCGAATTGATTCAGTATTTTAATATTTGCTTCTGCTTGATTTTTTTTAGCCCACAGAAATCGAGTGATTTCAGATTTTGGTGTTTCGATTTTATTCTTAGAACAACCAAAAGCCAAAATCAAGAAGGCCGCAGTCATAATTTTGCATCCAGAAACAGATAACGATTTTAAAGTGATAAGCATAAACCATCCTTTTTTAAAAAATCTTACGGCTATTGCATCTATTTCGATAGGATTGGTCAACAACACATTGCCTTAGCAAGCGCGCCAATTCAGGTTAAAACCCAGAATACACAGATAAAGTACGGCGCATTTCGCCAGATAAAAGGCGGCTGATGCTTGTATAGTCTTTTCGAGCAGAATGTTTGTTAAGACTAGCCTGATAAATGATAAGCGAATTTCCAATGCGTTCAATAATGGCAACGTGGCCTATAGCGCCGGAACGGCTCCACTGCATGATAAAGGGCGTGCGCTCTGGAAATGACCACAAGTGCTGTTTCAAGCGAGCCTGCTCTGATCCCTTTCCATCGTTGATGAAATGCACCACTAGCGAGCTTTTTAAATTTTTCTTCGCATAAACGTCAAAATCAGTGGCTAAAAATTTATCTTTTGAATATCCCGAAACAACCAGCACGCGACTTAAATAAAAATTGCATGGAGTGCCGATTTTTTTACCTTCATTAATCATAACCCATTCGGCATTTATTATAAAATTCGAAGCTTTCGGAAGTCCAGGACGGATGACGCCTTTTTTCGTGAGTATTACAGTCGGTGGTCTTAGCAATGGCTTCGGCAAAATTGGCAGTGTTTTCGGTATTATTTTTGATGCAACTGGTGGTGTTGTAGGAGTCTGCGGTTGCGGCTTTGATGGCTCTGGCTGCGGTGTCGGAATGTGAACGGTCTCTGGTTCGTCAGCCACAGGCCCCGGTAAGTCCTGTGGATTTTCATAAGTTTCTGGTAAAGTCTGTGTGCCTTCGATCGCTGTGATCGTACTGATTCGCTGGTTACAACCCAACGACATCGTGATTCCGATGGTACTTAATATTAAAATTAAAACAGACTTCGTCCCCATAGGGTGGTTCTAGCACAAGTCGAAAAACTTGGGGGTTGAAAAGCAAGCATCTAGAAAAACTTCTAAAGGTGTACTGAAAGTTGTCACTTGTATAAAGGCAATCGAGATTAAAACGGCTTTAAACGTTTTGGCATTTACGACTTGGCCTTTTCATTCAGTAGACTCCAACGGCTGAACAGTAATTCAAGACGAGCCTCGATGGCAGAGACCTGCGATGTCAGTTCACCAAGTCTTGAGTAATTGGTTTGCGTCTTTGGGTCTGTTAATTCGACTTGCAGTGCAGCTAGTGATTTCTCTTCGGCGTGAATGTTTTTTTCCATGTTATCGAGTTCGAATTTTTCTTTATTAGAAAGCTTTATTTTTCCAGACGATTTGCCGCTTCCATCTGCTTTTAAAGCCTGTTTTAGATTTAGTTTATCATTAATTTTTTTAGTCGTGTGCCACTCTTCCCATTGAAAGGTATCTGCAAATTTCTGAATATGTCCATTTTCATCGCCAAATGACCAAATCACGTTGCAGTTTTGGTCCATGAAAAAACGGTCATGGCTAACAATAATAATTGCACCGCGAAACTCTTGCAGACATTCTGTTAAAGCATCCAAAGTTTCGACGTCTAAGTCATTTGTGGGCTCATCCAGAATAAGTACGTGCGACGATTGCAACATCAGCTTGGCTAAAATTAATCGGCTTTGTTCGCCCCCTGAAAGCTGGGCAACGGGCATATCAAATTGTTCAGATCTAAAATAAAATCGACTTAAATAAGATTTTGCATAAACCGGGCTTCCATGAAGGTGGACATAATCACCTTCGGGACAAATTGTTTTCATCACCGAAACTTCTGGTTTTAAACTGTCTTTACCTTGTTCGAAATAACAAATTTCAATATCTTCGTTCACGAATGCGATACCAGAATCGACAGCCACTTTGCCAATTAAGGCTTTCAGCAAGGTGGATTTGCCACAGCCGTTGGTGCCGATAAGACCGTAGCGATGCCCGGGACTTATCATCGCATTGAAATTCTGGAACAAAATACGGTTACCAAAAGATTTTTTAATGTTTTCAGCAGCAATTAATTTCTTCGGTGAACTTTCCGTTTTTCCAAAATCTAAACTGATTTTATTTTGTCTATTTTTGTTTTCTAATCCAGAAACCTCTTCGATAATTTCATGGGCTCTGTCGATGCGTGCTTTTTGTTTGGTTAGCCTGGCCCGCGGCCCGCGGGATAGCCAATCTTTTTCGATCATCATCGTATTGCGACGTTTTTCTTCTAAACGCTTTTGACCCTGCAGCAATTGCATTTTGCTTTCGATGTGATCGGCATAGGTGCCGTTTGTGCGCAACAGTCCGTTCGGCAAGCGAGGGTCTAAATCAAAAATGATTTTGGAAGTATTTTGTAAAAATCGCCTGTCATGGGTCACTGTTAAAAAAGCGATTTGTTTTTCTTTATTGATATAATCTTCTAGCCACAAAATACTTTCTAAATCCAAATGATTCGTGGGTTCATCCAGCAATAACAAATTGGGTCGCTTCATCAGTTCTCGTGCCAAAGCCAACTTTTTTTGCCATCCGCCAGAAAGCTCAATTGCCGGTTTATGTTCTGCATCCGGAAATTGATCCAGTTCAAAACGCGCGATCAGTTCATAGGCCAAAGCTATATTTTCAGAATCGTAAGGGTCTTCACAAACAGAAAGAAGTGCCATGTAAATGGTTTCATCTTCTTCGAAAGTTGGTTTTTGTTTTAAATATCCAAGACGCAAGTGGTTTGCGAAAGAAATTTTACCGCTGTCGGTTTTTTGCTCTTTCGCAATCAGTGAAAGTAAAGTTGATTTTCCGGCGCCATTCGGGCCGATCAACCCGATGTGATCACCATCATCTGCTGCGAATGAAATATTTTGAAATAAGGTTTTTGTCGCAAAGCTTTTTGTTAACAAATGAGCTGATACCAGTGTCGCCATAGCGGTCTAGTATTAACGGGGTGTTAAGAAACCGTCAAGTAAGTCTCAACCTGAAACTCACGAATATTTAATTAATTTAAAACACTAAAGCCAAAAAGTTCAATGTCCGAAGGGTAGTTGTTATGATTATCCAACTAAATGTTATAAAACGAGCAATTACACATCTTTTATATAAACTATTCGCTGCAGAATCAGTTCTTGATCAATTATCAAAAAAACAAGAAGAAGTTGAAAAGAAAAATAATTTGCTTTTAGAAAAACGTGGAGAATTCAAAAACCTGATGGATAATTTTCCAGATGGTGTCCTAATACACCGAGATGGAATTATTCTGTATACGAATCCAAAGATGCGAGAATACTTAAAGTACGAACGCAGTTTCGAAATGTTAGGTCACAGTATTTATGATCTGATTGTTCCACCAGAGCATGTAGAACTCATTAAAGAACGCAGCCAGAAGTTAGACTCGGGCACAGTGACTGTGAACCCGCTGATTGAATTTGAATTGTTAACGAAAATACCTGGAGAACGCTTTTCATGCGAAGGCACATCTGTGCCCATGACTATTGATGGAGATAAATGTATCGCCGTTACTTTTCGTGATTTATCAGATCGCAAAAAATTGCAAATGCACAAGATGGCTACGGACAGAATGCTGGCTCTAGGAAATCTTGCAGCTGGGGTTGGCCATGAAATAAATAATCCCCTTTGTTATGTCATGATGAATATGGAACTTGTAAAAGAAAACCTTACAAATGGGAAAATGAAAGAATGCGAAAAACAATTAGATGTGATTCAAAAAGGCTTAGTGCGAATTAAAACAGTTGTTAGCGATTTAAAAACTGTTTCAAGGGGCTCTGCGGACGAGGTCATAACTAAAGTCGATGTGAATGGTGTTATTGATTCCATTTTAGGAATCGTAAAAAATGAAATTCAGCACCGAGCAGTTCTTAAATGTTCTTTAGCAAGTGTTGAAACTATTTTGATAGATGAAACACGATTAGCTCAGGTTTTACTAAACGTTATTATAAACGCGGCTCATTCGATTGATGCGGGGGCTGTGGATCAGAATCTGATCGAGGTGAAAACTTTTATGAATAGTCTGGGCCAGGTTGTTATTGAAATTAGCGACACGGGCTCGGGGATGTCGCTGGAGGTTCAGAAAAAAATATTCGAACCATTTTTTACCACAAAGGCGGTCGGAAAAGGGACTGGTCTGGGATTATCGATTTGTCAGAACATCGTTAATCGGTTTCATGGTATCATTGAATTCAAAAGTGAAATCGGTCAAGGAACTGTTTTTCAAGTTATTTTTCCAGCAGCAGACGCTGCGGTGGTTCCAAACCGTTTTGAAAAGGATGAAATGACCGCTGGCATTGCAAATAAAGGACAGGTTTTAATCATTGACGACGATGCAGAGCTACTAGAGGTGCTGCAAGAAATTGTATCCATAAAGCACGAGTGTGTCGGATTTACAAATGCTCAAACAGCCATCGAAGTCTTAAAAGAAAATAATGCATTTGATGTTATAGTCTGCGATTTGATGATGCCGAAAATGAGTGGAATTCAATTCTATGCGGCGTTAAAGCAATTTGCTCCGCATTATTTAAGCCGTGTTATTTTTTTGACTGGTGGTAGTTTCACTGAAGATACGGATCGGTTTTTGGCCATGCCAGAGATAACATTTTTTGAAAAGCCGATCGATACAAAATTGTTTCTGAAGGCGATCGAAACCCAGGTGTCGCAAAATTCTTGGGAAAATCCAGTGCCGAAAACGACACTATTAAATTCGCCATTGAAAAAAACGGGTTAAGTCGATATTCTTTTTGGAATGAAGTCTTCAGTTGGCAACCTTAGCGAAGTTATTGTTTTTCGTGATCAATCGATTCAGGTGGTGCGTCAACCGCGGCGTAAATCAATGACCTTAAAAATAAGGCCTGATGCCTCGGTGCAAATCATTGTTAACAACGGCGTTAGTGAATCTATTATGCGGGCTTTTATTTTTGCTAAATCGAACTGGATCGAAAGAAAAACAGAAAAATTAAAGCAAGATTTATCTAAGTGCCCATTGCCAAAAATCGAAAATGGTTCATTTTTCCCTTGGATTGGAGAACTGAAATGCTTTCAGTTTGTTGAAACGAAAAACAAAAAAATATCTTTTACGGTTGAAGACGGCTTTTTAATTTGTCGTGTTCCGAAAGATGAAAAGCCAACTGATGAAATTTTAAAATCTAAGTTGCGACATTTTTATAAATTAGAAGCCATGAAATATTTAACTTCGCATATTTGGCTTCGTTCAGAAAATACAGGATTAAAGCCAAACAAAATAATATTTCGTTCAGCTAGAACACGTTGGGGCAGCTGTTCATCACAGAAACAGATTTCCCTGAACTGGAAATTAATTTGTCAGCCGGCGCCATTGATTGATTACGTAATTGTTCACGAGCTTTGTCATTTAAAATTCTTAAACCATTCATCCAATTTTTGGAATCTTGTAGAAAGGATCATTCCCAATTATCTAGAGTCAGAACGTCTGCTTCAAAGCCAAGTGCAATTCGGAAAATTTTTGGATTAGTTCCCTTTCAACTCAACGGGGCACTTTGGGTAATAACAGTTAAAGCTTTATGTCATGTGGTGCTTCATTTAGTTCTGAATGTTGGTCCTCAGGTTGCTACTGATGCTACTGATAGATAAAACACAGCATACTGCTGATTAACAAGGAGATCAAAAATGACAAAGAAAGTAAAACCCGTAATTTTAGCCATGCTATTTGTATCTGTAAATGCATTAGCAATGACAAGTTCAAGAAATAAAGCAGACCGATCCGGTGCTGACAAAAGTTCACCAAGTACAGAGTCTAGCATCCAAACCGGGAGCTCCACGACCAGTCCTTCCGCGAACACCAGTGGAGGATCTGCTTCTGATACTTCATATGATTCTTCCTCTGGATCAACATCTTCTCCCACTGCAAGCCAAGGTGCGGGGGAAGGGTCAACTTCAGGCTCAAAATTTGACACGGGTTCAACTTCAATAACAGGTTCAACATCAGGAATGGATAAAGAATCACTAAGAGCACGAGCTGACAAAGACTGTGAATCCAGTGACACAACTTGTCTTGAAAGTAAAAAAGCAGCCGAAGAATCTTTGAAACGTTATTAAAAAATAAAAAAACTTTAAACGTATTATTTACAGGAGGAAATTATGGATATTTCATCGCCCACGATGAATTCAACAGTTAAAAATCTTGCGACAGGTATTTTGGTGCCAGCCATTTTGGCGCGCTTTAAGCTGCGTTGGATTGCTTTTGGAGTAATGGCTTATTATGGGCTTCGTTTTCTGAACCAAAAAGGTGTTCTGCCAAACAAGGCCCATCAAGCTTTAGATACGCTTGATCAAGGAATCGACCGAGCAAAAGAAAAAATTGGCTTCAACAAAGCCAATACTTCATCATCTTCAATTCATTAAGGCTTGAATTGTAGATTTTGAAGTGCAGTTTTTTAAAACCCAGAGCGTAAATGCTCTGGGTTTTTTTTATTCTTAAATAGAAACTGTAGCGAACTGAGAATTCGTTAAACTTTTGCTCAGTTATTAGATTTTCGAACGAAAAAAATGTCTCAATGTAGGACTTTGTCGCATTAAATTTAAATATTTCAACGACTTAAAGTATTCCAGTTGTTGGACCGATCAAAGAGTTAACACAGACCAATAAATAACAGCTGATGTCTACTTGGCTTACTTAAGGCCGCAAAACTCAGCGGTATCTAATTTGCTTTAACACTGTGCGGGGGTATCGAGTGAAAAAAAATATCGTGTTTGGCCTTTTGATTTTAGGTTCAGCAGTCAGTTTAAGTTTCTTTCAAAACTGCTCTAAGATCGCAACCGCCGACTTACAGAAGTCTACAGATGCAAGTTTAAACGCCTTTAATGAGTCGGCTCCAGTGGTTTCAAGCGATACCTTGGCTGCGATCGTTACAGTTGACGAGCCTACAAACATGCAATCCGGAGTGAATGAAGTTTCGCAGCCTGAAGTGATGGTTGCAGATGCGGATGGTCAGCCCGAGACTAAGCAACCTGAAGTGAGGGTGGCAGATGAAGTCGAGCAACCTGAAATTAAAACTGAAGAAAAGTCAGATGATAAATCTGAAGTAAAAGTCGTAAAAGAAGATGAAGATGAAGATGAAGAAGATGTCGACACAAGCAGTGAAACCGAAGCCATCGCTGCATGTCTTGATAAAGGTAAGAAAATAACCTTAACAGGATCGATGTTTTCAGATTTACATGGCAAGCACAGAATTGTTTCCGATCAAATCGCAGAAATACGTGACAGCAGAGGTAAGTTATTAGTCCGTCCGAAAACAGACCGAAGTCGGGTTGATAAAATAAGCAATTTTCACGGTAAACTGATTTTGTGTAATGCGGATGTTGATTTGATTGAAAAGGTTCATGGCAAGCTTATTTTAATCAATTCACACGTAAAAGAAATACTTGGGCACAAAGGCAAAGTTAAAAGTATGAACAGCACGATTTTGAAATTCGACGGAAAATTCAAGCTAGTTACATTTTAGTCTTTGCGCAAATTAAAATGTTACTGCATGCTGAATAAATGAAGTTGTTTCAAGCAGTAAAATTCACAAAGTTTTTAGTTGTGTTGTGTTTGTTCGGACCAAATTTGTATGCTCAAGACTCGCAGGAAGACGACGAAATAAAAGGCGTTGAAAGCGAGCTTGAGAAAAATATTCCAGCAAGATCTGTTCGTGTTGCACCATCCACCACGATCATCGGTAAAAAGCAAGACACCCTTCTTATTGACGGCGCTACCGAGGCCAAATCAAAATCCAATATCGTTGTTATTCAAAAAAATTATATGCCCAAATCAGGCCGTTTTAATTTATCGGGCGGTTTAACGCTTTTTCCATCTGACGTTTTTTTTAAAACCTTCGGAGCTCAGGTTAGGGCAGGTTATCATCTCAGTGAAACATGGGGCGTGGAATTAACGGGCATCCTGTTGACGTCTTCTAAAAGCACCGAGTTAGAGGATTTAGAATCGAAGCAAAGCGTAACTGCCAGCAGCTTAGCGACACTTAAGAATTATTTCGGAGCTAATATTTATTTTAGTAATTCTTACGGCAAATACGCACTCAGTGATCGTAAAATTTTTCCGTTTGAAATCTATCAAACCGTTGGGATTGGAAGCGTCTTAACAGACAAATCTTCTAGCCCAGCCTTCAGTTTGGGAATCGGTCAGTTACTTTCTCTATCACGTAATGATGCGGTTCGCTTGGACCTTAGTCTGCTTTTTTATCAAACTGAGACCCTGACCAGTCAAAAACAACAAGCGTCTTCATTGCTGGTTACCTTTTCGTACGACGCCTTATTTCCTTCGGTAGGTAAGCGATGGTAACATTGATGGTAACTTTTTTTAAAATTATCAGATTCACATTTTTCAATATTATCTTTTTGTTCTCAGTCAGCGTGATTGCAAATTCAAACGCACTTCGCAGCGAGGGCTTAGCTGCTTTTAAAGAAAAATTGTATCCGCAGGCCTCGCTTAGTTTTTACAAATGGTCTAGGCAGGCAAAAACTTTGGCAGAAAAACAAGAGGCCAAATATTTCCTTGGAATCGCGCTCGCAAAATTAGATATTTTGCAAGTGGCAACATTTCCATTAGTAGACGTGGTTCGCTCTGGCGAAGGAAAGTACCGCAAGAAAGCCTTGAATCAATTGGCTAGTTTTGCCAACGCTTTAGATGAAAAAGGCTTACTGAAGTTCACCATTGAAAAATTAACTCCAGAAGATTTAACTGATTTATCAAAGTCAGCATTTTACATTAATATGTCGGATATCGCCTACGAAGAAGGTCAGATCGACAAAGCCATGTCATGGGCGCAGATGAGTTTGGATGCCAGCCCAAAAAATGACGAAGCCCTTTATCAACTAGCATCATTGGCGTTAGAAAAAAATAAATATCCAGAAGCGTTAGCTTATTTTTCCCAGCTTTTGGAAAAACATAAAAGCAAAAGCCCTGCAGATAAAAAAAGAGGCCTTGCCACTTTGAATATCGCCCGCGTTTATTACCAAATGAAAGATTGGACAAAGGCGGCAGAGTTTTATCGTCAAGTTGCAAAAGATCACGTGGATTATCGCTCGGCATTGCAAGAGCTGTCTTGGACTTTACTTCGAAGCGCTCAGTTAAGAAGTGCCCTGTCGCCTTTGCAGTCGCTATTGACTCCATTTTATTCTCAATTTTTTGATCCCGAAACTTTTGTTCTTTCAAGCAGCATTTATATTTTTTCGTGCCAGTTTAACGAAGCTTATGCAGATGCGGAGGCTTTCGAGAAAAATTACCAGCCGACACTGAACCAAATAGACACGTGGCTAAAAGGTTCAAGAACAGCAGATGATTTTTACAACGAACTTTCGAAGGCTCAAAAATCATTAGAGAATCTGAACAAAACAGGAAAAATCGAAAGTCAGGGGCTTCTGCCATTTTTCGTGCTTCGTACAATCATGACTGAGCCCGACATCCAAAGCGGGCTAAAATATTTGAAACGAATGGAAAACGAACTTTTAAAATTAAAAGCCAACTTTCCTGAAAGTCCTTTCATGGAATACGCGAAAAAGATTTTAAAAGGCAGATCACTTGCGGCCAAAAGAAAATTAGCACGTGCCGTGGAATTTTACTTAAAATCCTATTGGGTTAAAACAACCGATATTGCCGATCAAATTGGCTTCATCAAGTACGAAGCGCTAAACGGACAGAGAATGCAATTAAAAGAAAAAATGATGGTTGATGCAAGACAAACTGTCGACGGTGACCTTAACAGAGGTTACTACGCACAAAACGGTTATCGCTACTGGCCCTTTGAGGGCGAGTTCTGGCGAGACGAGATAGGAAGTTTCCAGTATGTTGGAATCAGTCGTTGTCAAAAATAAGTTGAAACTTATCACAGTAATATTTTGTTTTTTTCCAGCTGCGCTTATTGCCCAGTCGGATGTTGGTGCTGATGCGTCGAAGGCGCCCAAAAAGATTGTCATTCAATTCGACAACGAATTGGTTGATGGCAAGCGAGAAAGCCCAGAGTTAGATTATTTATTCAGCCGTAAAGAAGCCAATTATAAAAAAATGATGAAACTTCGAGATAATTTTTTACCAGAAGTTAAAAAAGGGAAACGAGATTTCAGTGGCTCAAAATAAGTGGATCCTATTAGCTGTTATGTGTTTTTCAGTAGCCAGTGCTGCGGTTGATATAAGTTTCCCACAGGAAGAACTTCCGAACGAAGCATTTCCTCCGAAACTGGATTCTCCACAGGCAGTTATTACTCGAATAGTCAGCGTCGAAAATCGTTTTGAACCGCATATTTCTTACGGTTTCTTGTTGGATGAACCATTTTATCAAAACAGCTTTTTAGCTGCCGGATTGACTTATTCCTGGACTGAAATGGACAGTGCTACCCTGCGACTTCTATCTTGGGGTAAAGGATTAACTGATTATGCAAACCAGTTCTCAAAGACAGCTGCAAATTTACAGTTTGGGCGGGCCAGCGGGCCAGAATCTGGTGTAACTTTAGCTTACAACAGCCGACTTCTTTATGGCAAAGTCAGTTTTTCAAAAGGCTTAGTAAGACCTGCGGCACTTGCGGTCATTTATGAAGCCGGAATGATTAAGTATGGATCTAGGGCGTTGCCTCTTGCAGGTATTGGAGTCTTGAATTCGGTCTATCTGACCAAGAAATTAAGTTTTGATATTGGTCTTAGACTATTTTATCGCATGTATCTGGATCCATTGTCTGCTGATCTCAGATCAGCTTCAGCAGCGCCAGCAGAATCTAGCTTTCGTAACAAAGCCAGATTTAGCACAAGTTTAGATTTCGGGCTTAAATATTTATTTTAAATAGTCACATCAATTTAAAATTTTTGCGTTCTCAGAAAACTTTCTAAGCATTGTCTCTAATGGTTCTTTATTTGTGTAAACTTGCCCGGTTCTGCCATTTTTATTATTTTAACACTAACAACAAGCTGCTGGCATTCCGTTACTAGATGCTGCTGATCCATCTGGGCCACAATCAAAAATTCCATAGTGGGTTTTAGTATCGCCCACAACTTTAAAATGTTTTTGATATCTGGAATCACTGAGCATCTTCGCTGTATTGCTACAAACTAGCATTGGCTGACCTGTTTTAAAAAGATGATGGTCGTCCAAAATAAATGCGTGCGGTGTTTCAGGAACCGTTCCCATATAGTATGCGATTTGTCCGAAGTCTTCACAGCGATCTTCTAAATCCATTTTAAATGCACGAATTGTCATAGAATAAAAATTAACCATGCCGATTTGCTTTTGAATCGCACCAGTTTGTAATTCTAACTTACTTTTAGAAACAATTCTAAAATCATTACAACCCTTATCAGCCATCAAGCGTCTGAAATCTTCGATGTACATTGCTCCGCCAAGGCATTCACCCAAAAGAACTGGATCTTCAGCCAAATGTGTTGGTATGCGGCGATCTGCAAATACATCTGAAAAATAAAGTTCTCCGCCTGGTTTTAGCACGCGCATGATTTCTGCAAAAACACGACTTTTAGCAGGAGATAAGTTCAACACGCAATTTGAAACAACAACGTCGACAGATCCAGTTGCAATGCCGGCACTTTCTAAATCTTCGATGTAAGCCTGTTTGAATTCAACGTTGGGTTTTGTGTAACCAAACTTTTGCGTGTGGTAATCTAAATGCTTTCTGGCGACAGCCAATTGTTCATCTGTCATATCAACGCCGATGACTTTACCTTTTGCGCCAACAAGCTTAGAAAGTAAAAAACAATCACGCCCTGAACCTGAGCCCAAATCCAAAACTGTTTTGCCTTCAAGTTCTGGTGGAATCGGTGATCCGCAACCGTAAAATTTTTCTTGAACTTCATCATGAATTTCTTTTAAAAGTGGTCGTAAATGAACGGGCATTGCTTCTGCGGTACAGCAAGCACTTGTCTGCAAATCAGAATTGGTTTTAAGAAATTGTCCGTAATAAGATTTTACGCTATCTAGTGTTTCGACTTCTGTATTTTTACGTTTCGTATTCTGAGTTGACTCTGGATTCATAGGTTGTTCCCTCTCTAAAATGAATAGTTTTATATTGGCAGAATTTTTTTTCAAAAACCACTGTTTTGTGACTAGACAGCTGAGATTTTGTCAGATTAACTGACACGAATGAAAATCCTTTTTATGTGCGTCGCCAATGCAGCGCGAAGTCAAATGGCTGAAGGTCTAGCAAAAGCATTATTCCCAGATGGGACAGAGATCAGAAGTGCAGGTTCTAAACCCAAATCGGTACATGCGCTGGCTATCAAAGTTTTGCAAGAATTAGATATCACCATCAGTAGCAATCATTCAAAGTCTTGCGACGATTTACCACCGGATTTTTGTAATCACGTGGATTACGTGATTACCCTTTGCGCTGAAGAGGTCTGCCCAGTTGGAGTATTTCCAAAAGCAAAAAAACTACATTGGCCCCTGACAGATCCGGCGTCAGACAAAATGACAGAAGAGCAGCAGTTGACTGCATTCCGAAATACTCGCGATGAGATTCAACGAAGACTGCAAGAATTTATGAATCAGTTATCTAACAAAGCTTAATTAAAAACGACTTTAAGTTCGCCTTCTCATCCGGCAGTTCAAAATCGAGGCTAGGTAAGATGCAATTTATTTCTAGCTGAATTTTCAATAGGCTCTGCACTTTTAAAATTATTTTTTGGACAGATCCTATATAGAAATCATCAAAAGTCGTTGAAAAAAGAAGGTGGCCATTCGGATTCAAACACATCAAACAATTTTTAATCAGGTCTTCTAGATTATTTTCAATTTTAAAGACACCTTTTTCACATCTGATAAAAGACGGGGCATCACAGATGATCAGATCAAACTTTTGCTTTTTGATACTGGCACTTTCAATATAACTAAGACTGTCTCTACATAAGAACGTGTATTTATCTAACGATAAATGATTTAGTTCGAAATTTTGTTTGCTCCAGTTCAAAGCTGCTTTGTTTGTTTCAACGGATGTGACGGTGGTTGCTTTCCCATGTGCCGCCATTAAACTGAAAGTTCCGGTGTGCGAAAATAAATTCAAAACCGTCTTATTCACTGCATTTTTAAAGACCCAATTTCTTTGCAGCCTTTGATTTAAAAAAAGCCCTACAGAATTTCCAGAATCTGTGCGGATTTCGAAGTTAGCTTCATTTTCTGTTGTGGTCCATTTAGCAGATTGCAGTAAATGGTTTGCTAATATATTCAATTGGCTTTTATTCGAAAAACGAACTGTTATATTTTTATTCATTAGTTTAGCTAAAAAAGTAAATCTGTTGAAATCACTTTCGGTCCAGCTTTCTTTAAACCAAGACAGAACCATCGAAGGCCCGAATACATCCAGGAAAAAGCCAGCATCTTTCGCGTTATTTTTATTGTGAATTAAGCGGTAACACGGGTTAGAATCAGCTAAGTTCTGGAAAAGGCGAAGTCGTCTGTCTGCTTCAAAACACATTTTAGCCAACTGAGTGTCTTCTAAAATAGTTAAATCATCAAAATAAACGGGTGGTTTTGATGTGATCGTGATGCTATTTGGAAATTCGATTTTATGATTGTGTAGACACAAAAACGGGTACGAATGACCTTCGTATTTTGAATCTCCGAGAATAGAAATTTCTGCAGCTTTTGCATGAATGCGAACTTGATGATTTCTTCCGGTGTGAGGATTTGCTTGCCACAATTCAAAGGACTTCGATTTTTTTAAGATGGATAGATTTGTTTTAGCGTCTAGATTTTTGCCTTTATGAATAATTTCTTGATCAATTAAAAAACTAGAATTCTTAGAAACGCTTTTAGTGATGAAAAGATACGTTTTTTTAACCTGTCTGTTAAAGAAAAACTCTGCATATTTTTTTGCTGACTCTGTGGATTTTCCAAAAATCATCACGCCCGTGGTGGTTTGATCTAGGCGGTGAATAACATGCAGTTTTTTTTCAATTTGTTTTTCAAAGATTTCGATCAGGCCATCTTGAATAAAGTCAGAATGTTCAATTTTTGAGTCATTAGTGTGCGCATTAAATCCATAAGGCTTATCAATCGCGATAATGTCGTCGTTTTCAAATAGTACAGTTAGCAAAATATCGGACAGTCTTAAAAAATTCACTTTTTACAGTGTGAAGTGAAAATACCCATTCGGCAAGATTGACGTCTGAAATTGATGCTGTATTTTAAACTAAAGAAAATAGAATGTTCAAAAAGGAGCCTATAAATTATGCCACTTAGTATTGGTGTACCCAAAGAAATATTTCCTGGTGAAAGACGCGTGGCCACAGTTCCTGAAGTGGTAAAAAAATTGATCAAGTTAGGCTTTACCGTAAACATACAATCGGGCGCGGGTTTTGGTGCGCAGTTTAGCGATGACGCTTTCAGTTCTGTTGGCGCCACTGTGTATGATGGTGCAGATAAATTGTATGCAAGCTCAGATATTATTTTTAAGGTGCGTGCCCCTGATTTTGATGAGGTTTCAAAATTACGACCTGGGTTGACCTTGATTAGTTTTATTTGGCCAGCACAAAATTCTGAATTATTAAAAAAGTTATCTGAAAAGA
Source organism: Bdellovibrionales bacterium (assembly GCA_043747425.1). Classification (GTDB taxonomy): domain Bacteria; phylum Bdellovibrionota; class Bdellovibrionia; order Bdellovibrionales; family Bdellovibrionaceae; genus Pseudobdellovibrio. Next base: position 1,396 of record JAYTPC010000102.1, on the reverse strand, counting down.
AAGTGACTGTTCTAGCGATGGATTGTGTTCCGCGCATTTCACGCGCTCAGAAGATGGACGCATTAAGTTCGATGGCAAACATCGGTGGCTACCGCGCCGTGATTGAGGCCGCTCACCATTTCGGTCGTTTTTTTACAGGACAAATCACAGCGGCTGGAAAAGTTCCGCCAGCAAAAGTATTTGTGATCGGCGCTGGTGTTGCGGGTTTAGCTGCAATAGGTGCTGCTTCGGGATTAGGTGCAATCGTGCGCGCTAATGACACACGCCCTGAAGTTGGTGATCAAGTGAAATCTATGGGTGGAGAATTTGTGAGTGTGGACTACGTTGAAGAAGGCGCAGGCGTTGGTGGTTATGCAAAAACCATGAGTGAAGGTTTTCTAAAAGCACAGCGTGAAACTTTTCAAAAACAGGCTGCTGAAGTCGACATCATTATTACGACAGCTTTAATTCCTGGAAAGCCCGCACCAAAATTAATAACTGAAGAGATGGTTAAATCCATGCATGCCGGCAGTGTCATCGTTGATATGGCTTCCGAGCAAGGTGGAAACTGTGAATTGACCGAGCCCGGAAAAGTGGTCGTTAAGCATGATGTTACCATAATTGGTTATGCCGATTTACCAAGTCGTTTGGCAAAACAATCCAGCACATTGTATGCAAACAATTTATTTCACTTAACGGACGATCTTTGTAAAATGAAAGATGGAACTATTTTTGTAAACATGGAAGACGAGGTCCTTCGTGGGACAACGGTGATTAAATCGGGCGAATTAACATGGCCACCGCCAGCACCCAAGCCTGCCTTAACTGCGACTGCAGTTGCAAAAACAGAAACAAAAATTGCTTCCATAAAAAAGGACAGTCACGGAAAATCAAATGCGTTAATGGCACCACAAAAATTAATTTTTATTTTTGGCGTGGTCGCCGTTCTTTTTTGGTTGATTGGATCAAATGCGCCGCCTGCATTTTTGGGTCATTTTACAGTTTTTGTTTTAGGTTGTTTTGTTGGCTACATGGTGGTTTGGAATGTGACTCCAGCACTGCACACTCCATTGATGAGTGCCACCAATGCCATCAGCAGTATTATTGCCATCGGTGCACTGGTGCAAATTGCGCCCCCACTTTTAGAAGCTGGTGTTGTATCAGTTCGATCAACTGATACAATTCGATATCTTGCAACTGCGGGAATTATTTTAACTGCCATTAATATGTTTGGTGGCTTCGCAGTAACTCAGCGAATGCTAGCCATGTTTAAGAAAAATTAGAAGGAGGTTCATTTTGATCCATTTATCTGAGGGTATAACAACCACGGCCTACATTGGTGCAATTATTTTATTTATTTTAAGTCTTAGTGGATTGTCGAACCCGCAAAGTTCCTTACGTGGAAATCTTTACGGCA
>JAYTPC010000101.1:0-28346 GCA_043747425.1 Bdellovibrionales bacterium | reverse complement strand
TATTTCCTTTTCGAGGTTTAAGCACCAACGTGTATGGCAAATGTATCGGGCCAAGGTCTAGTAGACTTTAGCCTTTAGTCTAGCTTTTATTTGACGCAGTACGTTAAGTGTATGATTTATTTGAATTTTGATATGTCTTTTTTTTCGACCAAGGTCTAGTAAATCGACGAATTACCGGACGAAAATAAAAAAAAAGCTGGTTTCCCAGCTCTTTTTTTTCTTCAAACAATTTAACAAAACCACTTAGCCAATAAGTTTCAGCGCCAAACTTCCCTGCTCGTTAGCCTGCGCCAACATCGAAGTTTGATACTGCTGCAGTATTTGACCGCGGCGCACATCCGAAACTTCTTTTGCTAAATCTGCATCGTTAATTCGAGAGCGTGCATTCGATAAATTTTCAATTTGTGAACCTAAATTATTATCAGCAGATTCAAGTCGTGTTTGCACGGCACCAAACCTAGATCTTTGCAGCGCAATGGATGACATTGCTTTATCGATTGTACTGATTGAGTCTCTTGCATCATTTTTATTTTCCACATTAGAACTTTCAACATCTAACCCACTTGAGGTTGTGTTGGATTCATTTTTAAAAGAGATTCTAGAATTTACGTCACCCTTGGTTCCCACTTGAAAATCGAAATTATTAATAGAGCCATCTAACAAATTGAGTGAACCATACCGAGTGGTTTTTGCGATGCGGTCGAGCTCGTTCTTAATTTCACTAAATTCTTTTTGCATCATGACTCGCTCGGAATTCGAATAATTATCACTGGACGACTGAATGGATAGTTCGCGCATGCGCATTAAGATATTACTTTGCTCGCTAAGACCACCTTCAGCAATCGACACAAAACTAACAGCATCTTCGGCATTTCGTTTTGCTGCATTCATACTGCCGATCTCTGCCTTCATTTGGGCTGCAATCGCAGCACCTGAGACATCGGCACTGGGATCAGACAACCTGGACCCGGTCGATACATTCTTTACGGCCCTGTCGGTGGCCCTTTGACTTATGTTCATCGCATTTTGAATAGCTAACGAGGACATATTAGTACTGATTCTTAACGACATACGTGCAACCCTCTCTGAAATTGTTAGAGAAGCTCTTGTCTTGCTTTCGGTCAGGAAAGCTCACAAGAACCTCGAAAAGCAAATAGGACCTTCGTCCAGCAGTCAGGGTACTTATCGACGCTATGCGTTATAACTTAAGGGGAATATCAATATTATTTATAAATTGTTTAAGTAATTGAAACTACTTATTTATTTAGAAACTACAATGCTTGGAAACAATCTGGATTCTAAGATTTCGACGGCCTTGGGGCCTTCGATTAGAAAATAGGGCACATGAGTCCGCTTGTCCATAAACCCTTGAAAAACCAACGGATTGGTTTTGTTTTTATAAGAATCAAAGCCAGAAAAAAAATCAAATCGGCCATAACCTTTAATTGAGTTGCCTGTATCGCGGACGACGAAATAGCCGTCATGAACAACGCCATTAGGTAGCAAAACTCCGGCGAAGGATGGCACAAAAATTACGGCACCAAGTCTGTAAATACTAAGGTCAGCAGCAACCGAGTAGTACGGATCTAAACACATCGAAGAAAAAGATTTTATGTGGTCCTGGGTCGCACCTAACCCGTAGGTACAATGTGAATTCGTGATATTTGAAAAACGACGCTCTCCGTTTACCTTCGAAGCTACGTTAATTAAAAACTTTTGATCTGCTTTTTTTATCAAGCAAGTTCCCTGAAGAACGCAGCTGTCATAAGTACTTTTACAAACGCTGACGACAACTGTCCCACGCTTAGTCTTCATATCTGTTTTTGCCAAACAGTCTTGATTTTCCTCAGCTTGATCAAATTGCGGAATAAAATAAACAGTTGGCGTTATTAATTTTTTTGAATCTTCCAAAGACAAAGGTGTGTATTTCAATTTTTTATCATTTAATTCATTGGCAGAGTTAAGGTCCGGGTTGCATCCCGTAACAAGTAAAACGAAAAGAATAGAACTGATATGCTTTGCCATGACCCAGTAATGTAACCTAATTTTTAGAACAGTTGTAACTTATGAGAAAACTCATGAAAATTTTCTTCATTCGTCTACTTTTTTTACACGAAAGAACTGCCCGTTCTGCAAAGCCACCTTATGCTGGGCAAGAAACTGAACATCAGATTCATCGTGAGTAATCAAATACACCGGTATCTTCAAATCAAGCAGTATAGATTTGACCAGCTCACGAGCCTGAATCCTTAGTTGCGGATCCAAAGCTGAAAAAGGCTCATCTAACAGAAGCACTCGCGGATTGCTGACCAAAGCCCGAAGCAAAGCAACTCGCTGCTTTTCTCCTCCAGACAGATCAGACGCCCTAGTTTTCCAGCACGAACTAAGTGCTAACTTATCGATGTACTGAGATACGCTATTTGCAAAGCGATTTTTCGATCTTGCTTGAAATACAATCTTTATATTTTCTTCTGCAGTCATGTGGGGAAATAACTCGAAGTTTTGAAACACGACTCCCAGCCTGCGATCTGCAATATTTAACTGCGCTAAATCCACGCCCTGCATGACCCAAGACCAATTCTTAGGGTTATGCAGCCCAATCAGCGTATTAAAAAAAGTAGTCTTCCCAGAGCCCGATGGACCTTGAATTGCGGTCACGCCTTCATCTGGCAGCTGCAACTGATCAAGCCTTAATTCGAAGGAACCAAATTTTAAATTAATATTCTTTATTAGCGCCATAGATTCCTTTAATTGCCTGGTACAAAAATAAGCTTAGAAAAATCCAAACAATAAGAATAATACCACTCAGCAAATAGGCTGCGTCCAAACGATAACTGCTTAAGAAATTTTCTGTCAGCAATCCCAAGGTTTTCGTTTGTGCGCCCAAAGCCCTAGAGATTGCAAAATCACTTAAAGACAAAATAGCTAACAAGCTTACACTCAAAAACAAAGTTCGGGCACACTGATTTAAAATAATTTCGAAAATTATATTTCGGGTAGATATTCCAAAAAGTTTTGCTGCCAAAATTTGACCGCGCATCTGAGAGATTTTTTTTTCGAAAAAAATCTTAAACAACATCGGAAAAAACAAAATACTGAATGCAAAAGGAATCTTCCACAGATCATAACCTGCCCCCTGCGGAAGCCAAACGTAAAAAGAAAAACCAACAAGGACCGTAGAAACAGAAATAAAATTTAGCGCAACGTTATGTTTTAAATTTTGCACGTAATCTGCAATCCAAAGGATCAATAAAGAAAAACACGCTAACAGCACAAAAATAAGTAATACCAATGAGTTTTTTGTAGCACTCCAGATTTCGGCTGCATACAATGAAATATCATCGATTGCAGCTATTGAGGTCACCAAGCTAAGCCCGTAGCCTCCAAGAAATAAGAGCAAGTAAACAATTAATCCCAGCCCACCTAATTTGGATTTATAAAAAGAATGCATACTGAACTCTGAGAAAGCATAAACTTTATCTTTCAGGAACAAGTAACTGAATATAAAAACAGATCCCGTTTGCAGAAGCATCAGTGCCCAAGCAGAATCCCAGTTCATGTCTATAAATATTTTTTCAAAGATTAAAACTTCTAGGTTAGTTCCATGCCCCCCACCTGCCACCAAGGGGATCGATAAGCTAGAAAAACAGAATAGGAAAACCAAGAAAAAATTAAGTTTTAGATCGGGCCATAACAAAGGCAATAAAACTTTTCTTATAAAAACTGTTTTTTTCAATCCATTAATCTGGCTGACCAAAGCCATTCGACCCAATTTATTTTGAATGGCAACAAAGATTTGATACGTCGAAAATCCCAAATTTATCAAAGCGAAAATAAAAATGACTCCGATGTGCCCCATCGGAAACGGATTCAGAATTGAGAACGCAATTAGAATCGAAAACAGCGAAGGCAAAATTTGCGGAATGAGAATTAACTTCAAAAAAACTTTTTGTACTTTTTTAGAAAAAGTAAGTAGTCCGAAGGCAAACCAAAAACCAAATGCCGTACAAATAAGTCCAGCTACTGTAGACTGCAAAACAGAATTTTTAACAGCCCAAAAAAGCTCGCTAGAATTGATAGAAATTTTACTAGAAAAAAATTTTAAGAATGCAAAATACGGTAATAAAAAATACAACGGCAATAAGAATGAAGTCGGACTTTTAAAGTTAAAAGGATTAACTTTCATTCTTTCGAATTTCTGACCAAATCTGAATCCAATCGTCTAATTGATTTTTATCATAAACTTTAAATGGTGTTGTTTTGTACACTTTTACAGAATCAAATGCCGTAGATGCTTTCACTGAATTGATCACAGGAAGCATATAGTTTTTCGACATAATAATTTTTTGAGGTTCCTGTGATTGTAAAAACTGAACAAATTTCACGGCCAATTCACAGCTTTGGCAAGATTCTGGAACGCCCGCAAATTCGATCTGCAGCGGATGAGATTCTTTGAATTCCAAACTTAAATAACCAGAGTCTTTTTCTTCAATCACATGATAAATAGGAGACGTCACATAAGAAAATACCAAATCCGTTTGTTTATTTTTGAATAAGCCGTACGCCGTTGACCACCCCGAAGAGTAACTATGAACCTGAGAATTTAATTTTTTTAAAAATTCTTTTCCGTCTGCTACTCCTTTTGTTTCAAATACCCAAATCAGAAACTGTAATCCTGGCGAACTGGTACGGGGATCTTGCAATGCGATCTTGCCTTTAAATTCTGGCTTTAGCAGATCATCTAGCGATTCGGCTGCTGTACCCATTGCATCGCGGGCCACAAAAGCCATGGGTGCCCAATCATAGGCTAAGAATTTTTTTTCTGACGTAATCTCTTTTAATTCTGAAGCATACTCAGAACTTTTTTCTGAACCTACATCCAACCACTTTATTTTACTTGCTGTTCGGGCAATATCGAACTGGTCCAAACCAATGACAACATCTGCCATTGCATTTTTACCTTCAAAAGAAATCTTCTGAAGTGTCATCGCCACGTCAGAAGATTCGATAAAATCAACTTTGATACCTTGCTGCTTTTCAAAAAGTACAGCCAAGGATTGACCCGGCCCCCACTTTGAAACAAATGAAGATGAAGCATAAACTTTTAAATTGGTATTTACCGACGTCGACTTAGATTGATCTGTATTGAAGTAAGCTGCTGCAAGTCCTAAAAAAATAATGCCGAGAAAAATAATAAACTGTTTCATTACCACCACAATCCGCGACGACGTTTAAAGAAATAATAATCTATTCCCAAACAGCGCCCTGCACCTACCCAAGCTAATAAAATGTGGCATGCGATCATTAATTTGAAAAATGTTTCTTTATCGATCATCGATAACGTTAAATAATTAAAACAAAGAAAAACGGCTATCACAGAAATTGGGCGCACCACGTAGCCAATGACATAAGAAATTCCAACCGCCAGCTGCAAACCAATGATGACAAATGCGATGACGTTCCAGTGCGGTATGATCTGTTCGCTTAATAGTATGCGGTACCAGTCAGGCATCATCGGTTTATTCAAGGCCTCGATGAACAATTCTGAAACTGAATTTCCTAAATTAATATAACTGCGCCAATCTTTTAGTGCTAAATCCAAATAAAAATAACCAAGAAAAATTCTTAAAAAAGAAACTGGAAGTAAATGACCGGCGTATTTGATACTTTCAAAATAGGCTTGCAACATGCCTTGAAGCCTACCTAAACTCCGCGCCGAGGACAAGAAGTCTGCAAAAAACAATTTTGACAATCAGGGCTACGCGCTTTGCAAATCGCTCGTCCATGCGAAATGAGATAATGCGACAACATAATCCAATCAGCTTGTGGGCACATTTTATTAAGCCGAGTTTCGATTTTTACCGCGTCTTCGCTGCGCACCCAGCCAAACCTGTTTGATAAACGCATGACATGGGTATCAACCACAACGCCGCTACTGATGTTGTACGCATTTCCAAGAACCACGTTAGCTGTTTTTCGCCCGACGCCGGGTAGCTCGTACAAAAGCTCCATCACTTGCGGGACAGTACCTGCATACTTTTCAACTAATATCTGACATGTCTTTTTAATGTTTCTAGCTTTGTTTTTATAAAACCCAGTTGAATTTACCAGTTTCTCCAGTTCAGAAATTTTAAGTTTCGCGATGTCTGCTGGATGAGGATATTTTGCAAAAAGTGCTTTTGTAACGATGTTCACGCGCTCGTCCGTGCACTGAGCCGATAAAATAGTTGCAATTAACAATTCGAAGGGATTTTTGAAAACCAGTGCACAGTGCGCGTCCGGATAATATTTTTTTAATTGATCAAGACCAAAGGCAAACTCGACCTTGGTCGTACTTTTAGGCTTTATCACCAAAATCGCCTATGGCTTCAACCGGGCAACCTTCGATGGCTTCTTTGACCGCAGCGACCTCTTCTGGTGAATCTGGCTGTTTAACAACGTACGCATGTCCGTCATCTTCATGCATCGTGAAGTTCTTCGGCGCCGACAAAACGCAGGCGTCACAAGCAATACACGACTGATCTACAAAAATTTTACCAGCAATATTTTCTTTCCACTTTTGTGATAAATCAGCCATGAAGACCTTTCTGCTACCGAACGTTTAGAAATCTATCGTGCCAACTTAAAAAACTTCCAGTCTTAAGTCAATTTTCTGTCTTAGACCGTATCAACAATTCACTAAAAACGGCTAAAATAGAGCTTTAAGGAGGCTACAATGCACGGATTGCAAGGACCACGATCTCCAGCAGCCCATGAATTTTCAGACGTTGTTGATTTTTTAAATCAAAACCTAAGAGTAAGCAATACTTGGCCTATCAGCAGCGAATATCCAACGGCTTTGTCAGCAAACAATATACACAATATGAGCATTATTACCGAGGATGAAAAAATTATTTCTCATGCGGTCATGAAACCGATGATCATCAAAACACCACTTTGCATCTTCAAAGTTGGCGGAATTGGATCTGTTGTCACTGAACCCAACCACCGAGAAAAAGGACACAGTTCACAAAATATTGAAAATTGCATCAGGCTAGCAAAAAAACAAGACTGCGACATGGTTATATTATGGACGGACCAATTTGATTTTTATCGCCGATTTGGGTTTGAGCTGGCTGGAATTGAACAAACATACGCTTTAGAAAATAAAATTGAAATAAAAAACAAAAAATTAAAATTTTTATCTGATTCTAAAGTTGAACCCGAGGCCCTGTTAAGATTGTATTCCCAACACACCGTTCACTCTGTCCGTACCGTCGAAGATGTTCGTCACTTTCTAAAAATTCCTAATTCTCAGCTTTTTACAGCTTGGAACGAAAACAACCAGCTGGTCGCTTATGCCGTGGTCGGAAAAGGAATTGATTTAACAAATTACGTGCACGAATGGGCTGGCAGTGTGGATAGCTTAATGGATTTATTTTCTTTTATGCAGCAGAAACACGATCAAACACTGACAATTATGGTTCCCGCACACGCTAGCAATTTAAAAAAGAATTTAGAAAAAATAACGTCAGCATCTCATTTAGGTTTTCTGGGAATGATCAAATTTGTAAATCTTGATGCCGTTTTAAATAAAGTTAAAAAAGCCTTTCGTGCTGAAGGCTTTGAACAGATTGTGCTTGAAAAGCAAGATGACCAAATTGTTTTTGGTTACGGCACAGATCTTTACACGATGAAAAATGAATCTGATTTGACTCGTTTACTGTTTGGCCCTTTAAAGCCCACTGATCTCGATTTTATGAAACCTGAAACACAACAAAAATTAGCAACGATACTGCCACTGCCAATCTGGGTCTGGGGCTGGGATTCAATATGAAATTAAAAATTTTTCTTTGCCTGTTCACTTTAATCGCTGTGACTTCATGTTTAAAAAAAACGAACCTTAACGAAGATGATTTGGGGCCCGCGGTCGATCCTGTTGAAATAACAAAAACGCTAGGAGCTGGTTTTGGCTCTTTCAGTTATGACGAAATTAAGCCAGGGGAATTCACTAGCGTTTTGCAATCGCAGCGAATTCAAGACAGCGTGAATCAGAATCTGCAGCAAGAAGGCATCACCGTTGATAGCATGATCAATGACAGCGAAAAACTTTTTTTGGATCTGATCGTACAAAAAGAAGAGTACAACGCAGGTCAAACATCTCAGTCGACAGTAAAATGGCCACTGACTTTTAAAAAAGGTAGTGCCAAACAAGCTGCGATGGCCCAAACGGTCGAATCTGCCAGCCCACCTGTATTGTTGTTTTTAACATTCCAGTCTTTGGCATTTGGGTCTTGCTACGATGAGGGCACTTATCCTGAGACCTGCCACAGGCTTTCAACAAAAGACATTCAGTACAAAGTTCCGTTCGCAGCCGTCGGACAACACAGTTGCACGGATCCAACAAACTGTTTTATTCCCGCAAAAAAAATTGAATTCGACATGATCAGCAAATATGCTACCGACAAAGATGGAAAGCCAGTTCGCACCCATTACACTTTGATACTAAGTCCTGAAGTGCCCTTTTTATCAAGAGTGTTGCAAATTTGTTCGCGCGGTATTTATGAAATGACGAATGATCAAAAAATTCTAGCTGATATTTGCTACACCGTAAACAATTATGCCGCTGGGACTGCGACGACACCATGAAAAGAAAAATTGGACTGATCTTTGGTGGACGTTCTGCAGAACACGAGGTCTCACTGGTGTCTGCAAAAAATATTTATAATGCGATCGATACCCATCTTTATGATGTTCTTTTATTAGGAATATCTAAAGAAGGAACTTGGTATCAATTTGCAAATGCAGACGTTTTTAAAAAAAATAAATCCTTAGAAGACGTTAATTTAGGACAAGAAGACACAATCACTTTAATTTCTGTTGGTGGCCATCCGTATATTTTTTCATTAAAGACTCATGAGCGGCGTAGAATCGACTGCGCTTTTCCAATCATTCACGGCACCATGGGTGAAGATGGCACTTTGCAAGGCTTATTCAAAGTTGTTCAGCTTCCGTTTGTTGGTTGTGACGTTCTTGCATCGGCCGTTGGCATGGATAAAGAATTTATGAAGCGGCTGATGACAGAATCAGGAATCAAGAATTCAAAATACCTCACTTTACGTAAAGAAAATTTGACCAAATATGCAGTTGTTGTGGAACACCTGGGAAGTCCTTTTTTTATTAAACCTGCAAATGCAGGATCTTCTGTCGGAGTTCATAAAATTAAATCTGAAGATGATTATATCCATAAAATCGGTGACTCTTTTCTGTATGATCATAAGGTTTTAGCAGAGCAGTTTAATGATGGACTAGAAATTGAGTGCTCTGTTTTGGGTTTAAATCAAAAAGCCAAGGCGTCTTTGCCGGGACAGCTGAAAGTAAATCATGAATTTTACTCGTACGAAGCTAAATATATTGATGCAAACGGCGCAGAAATTATCATTCCCGCACATATATCTGAACTTCAGATCAAACAGATTCAGACTTTAGCTGTAAAAACATTTCAAATTCTTGGTTGTGACGGTTTAGCTCGTGTTGATTTTTTTCTAAATAAAAATGGTGATATTTTAGTGAATGAAATTAACACGCTACCTGGCTTCACACAAATTTCTATGTATCCAAAAATGTGGGAAGCCAGTGGGTTAAAATATTCAGCGTTAATTACAGAACTTATTCAAATTGCTTTTGAAAAATTCGCTAACGATCGCAGACTGAAGTTAGATTTTAATTAACTTTTTATTCGTGGATGCAGTTGACTTTTTTGTCAGCGAAATACAGACAGCTTCTTTGTTTAATTCCATTCACGCCATTACCACCAGGTAATCCAGGATCGCCCGTAGGGCCTTTGTTTCCTGCTGCAGAAGGTTCACATCTTTTTGCTAACGCTATCATTGGGTTTCCCTTGGTAAAAGTTTTAAAATCTTCTTCGCAGGTACTACCAGGTCCGGGGTCACCGCCCTCACCTCCAGAACCGCCCGGACTTCCGTTTCCAAAAACACCCTCTTGCGCGACCAAGACAACTTGCAGTAGATCTGAATGGACACGCACTGTGGCAGTTCCTGAATGCCCACCACTTTTGCCGGTAAAGCCATTGTACCCCGTTGATCCTTTACCGCCGTCCGTACCATTACCAGCTGAAACCGCACAGTCATAATACGGAAATAAACTTCCAGGAATAAAGTTAATATTAAACTTAGCCGAAGCTCCTCGTGCGCCAGATGCACCTTTGATAAGATTATCAGCTGATTTCGCTAAACTTCCGTGGCCACCATTTTCACCCTTCATAAATACGGTGACATCGCCAGATCCGTTTTCTATATCTATTTGAATCACTCCACCGTCTTTACCATCAAAATCATTTTCGGCGCGAGCATTCGCAGAAAAGCTTTGAATAAAGCCCGATTTTGAAATCAGATTTTTGATTTTTATCCTTCCCCAGAAATTTTCCAAATACAGATGTTTTTGTAAACCTATATTCAAGTTTTCGAAATAGATCGACTTGGTTTTTTTATTTAAACTGAAATGCTTGGCTAGGTTTAGATCTTCATTAATTGTCAAATTGAGTGGCGGTAGAACTTCAACTTCATCTAATAAAACTATTTGATTATTAAGTGATGTTAGAAACTGGTAGTTCACTTTATTTTCTGAGATCAATAAATCATACCACTCTGAATTTTCATCGAATTCGATGGGTATTTCGGCAACTTTTTCACCGTCAGTTCTTTTTAAAATCACAGACTGTGGCCAATTGCTCGGCGATAAAAATTTAACTTTTTTTTGTTTATCTGCAACGTGCTCATAAGTTAACGAATCTGCAGCCTGGTTCTGATTTCTAGTTTCAAAAGCTACCGCTGTCTGCTGAGTTTCTGCATCTTTCTTTTTTATTTTCATACATGATGTTAAGACCACCAACGTGATTGCGCTTAAAATTTTATGTTTCATTTTTTCCTCCATAGAAATTCTTCACTGCATTTTTTTGAAACTGCTAATTCATCATCAAGCCAGTTTAAGACTGTCGGAGTTCGGACTTTGGCCTGTGGCCGGATCTTGCATAGATTAGATATACCAAATGGGTAGCAACAGGAGATTTACTTGAAAGCAGTTCAGTATTACGAAAAAGTCGCAACCAATAAGCAAAAAGCTTACATCCAATTACAATGTCATTGTGTCTTGTGCAATAGCACCCTAGAGCTGCAGTTTGAAGCCGTTACCCCATCAGAAATCAAAGAGGTCGCACACTGTCCACAGTGTGAAATTAGAACCAGGGCAAAAACTCATAACATTCAATGATAAGAGTTCTGACTTACGTCATTTTTTTGACGTTTGAGAAAAAATCGCCAAAAACCTGATAATTCTGATTACCGAAACCTGATTGTTTGACGCCCTTATTAGGGTGATGGTGTTTCACGGACCATGAATTTTTAAAAACCTGTGCGACTTCTAAATGCTCTGCAATTTTAGCGATTTTTTCTTCATCAGCCCAAATGTGAGCCGACTGTCCGTAATAAGAAACGTTCGAGTACTTCGCAATATCAAACGGATATTTAACGACACTTAAAATAAAAAGTGGTGCCATGACCTGATCCTGTTGCAGGGTCGAACAGTTAGACATGTCTTTCGTAAATGTTGGTTTCAAAAAATTTTGTTTCTGCTCTGAAGTCAAAATAAACGCTGGCTGAATCAATTTTGCCTGATCTGTTAGGGCCATCTTTTCAATTTCTGCAAAATGTGAAAATGATTCTGCCCGGATACAAGGTCCCCACATCGATTCTGACTGATTGGATTCTGCAGGCATTATTTCTGAAAAATAAGACTCAATTTTTTGCTGCCACTGTTTTTCAAATTTTTCTAAAATAAACAACCGATTTGAATTCCAGGAAAGCTGCCCTTGGCCAATCATAAAGGACTCTATGACTTTTATAAAATCAGTGGTGTCCGGATCTGTTAATGCCACCGCTGTGTTTTTACTGCCTGTAGCAATCTGAATTTTTTTGAACTGATTTAAAGACTGGCTAGCTATTTTTTTTAAAACTTCAGATGCATTTTTTAATTGGCCAACGAAGCTAACTGCCTTTATTCCTGGATGACAAACCAATAGGTTTTTCACATCCAGATCATCTGATACAAGAATCTGAACCAAACCCTTAGGCACTTCCGCCGATTTTAGAACTTCTGCCAAAATGTATGCGGTCACAGGAGATTGCGAAGACACTTTTACAAGCACCGCATTTCCTGCTGCCAGTGCTGGAGCTAATCTTTCACTGATAACTCTCAAGGATAAATTCCAAGATGCAATGATCGCAATGATCCCTGTGGCAGAGTATGAAATTTCACTTTGTTGAGGATGGTTTTTTAATTGCTGCACCGACTGAATAAAACAGTTTTTTGCGGCATCTATGTTGTCATTGGCTGTGAATTTAGCATTAAGCCCTTGATCCGTAGATTCTAGTTTTGAGAATTCAGATTTTCTGACTTCAATAATGCCAACTATTTTACTAAGTAAAGCAATGCGGTTATCTAGTGAACTTTCTTTCCAATCTGAAAAAGCTTTCTGCGCGCCCTGAATCGCTTGCACAACCTGCAAAGCATCACAAGAATCTACACGATGAAGTGGATCTAAAGAAAATGGATTCTTCTTTTCAAAGGACTTAGCTGAAGCGCAAAAACTGGAATTGATAAAGCTTTGAATGTGCATTCATTATTTTTAAGCGAATATATCGAAAAAATATAGAAATTAAAAAATAAGGGGCCGGCAGGATCCATTACGGTGTTTGCCGACCCCCTAAACATGACGCTTACGGCGGAGGTTTTGGCCTCACGGACCGCGTCTAGCTAGCAACGGTTAAAAACCGCCACCTCCGCCTTTGTTATGTCATATTTATTCATAACACCACCTCCTTTCCAGCCGTCGAGCGACTTGATACAAGAATATCTTAATCAGGAAAGGCAGGCAAAATTCTTTTTTGGATGTGTGCTATAACAAAACGTTATTGGTTTTTTTATTTTAAAAATGAAACAATCTTTTCTTGGATTGTTTTCATTTCTAGATCTGAGAATCGTCTAGCTTTTTTAAAATCTAAATCTGGAATACTCCAGGCCGGAATTAAATGAACATGATAATGAGGAACTTCAAACCCTGCGACCATGATTCCAACGCGTGGACAATCCGTGGCTTGTTTGATCGCTTTTGCAATTCTTTGAGAATTCAAACTAACCCGAGAATAGGAATCAGCTGGAGTATCAAACCAGTGATTTACTTCTTGTTTAGGGATCACTAAAACATGGCCTAAATTAACTTGATCTAAAGCCAAGAAAGAATAAGTAAGATCATCTTCATAAATTTTGTAAGACGGAAGTTCCCCGTTAATTATCTTTGTAAAAACAGATGCCATTTTAGCGCTGATCGAAGGACTTCCAAAGTAGTCCTTCTTTTCCTTGCCATTTTCCGCGCGGGCGATAAATCCGATTTTTTTCGTACTGCTCGTTGGCATGAGCAATCCAACCTGCAACTCGAGAAACTGCAAAGATGGGCGTGAAAATATCTGTCGGAATTCCCATGGCGTGATAAACAGTCGCTGAATAGAAATCAACATTTGGCATAAGACCTTTTTGTTTGTTCATGGTCTCGTCGATAAGAATCGACATTTCATACAGTTCTGGCTTTCCGATTTTAGCAGTTAAAGTTTTAGAAAAAGATCTCAAGATTGCTGCTCGTGGATCTCCGTCTTTATAAACTCGGTGACCAATTCCCATGACTTTTTCTTTTGCATCCAGTGCATCTTTCACAAACTGCTGTGCTTTTTCAATGGTTCCAATTTTAGCCAACATCACCATGACCTGTTCATTGGCTCCCCCGTGCAGAGGGCCTTTCAGTGCACCGATTGCTGAAACAACGGCAGAATGCATGTCAGACAGCGACGACGCTGTCACACGCGTTGCAAATGCGGAGCAATTTAATTCATGATCGGCGTGCAAAATTAGACACGTATCGAAAACTTTAACCAATTCTGGATCGGGCTCGGTTCCTTTCAGCATACGCATAAAATTCCAAGCGATAGATTTACCAGAAACCGGATTTAAAATTTCTCGCTTATTGCGAATTGCTTCAAAGGCACAAACGATCGATCCCATTTTTGCAGTCAAGCGCACTGCTTTTCGCATATTGGCTTCTGTGGAATTATCATTGGCGTCTTTATCCCAGTGAGACATCAGCGAAACAGCGGTTCTTAACCAAGCCATCGGATGAACATCCGTTGGCAAAGCTTTCAAAGCATTTACATATTCTGGTTCTAAAGCCATATTTTTATTAAGTTCTAATTTTAGTTTTTCCAGTTCTGTTGCTGATGGTAAACGGTTGTTCCAAAGTAAAAAGATAACTTCTTCGAACGTTGAATTAGCGACTAAATCCTCAATTGTGTAACCACGATAATTTAAAGTATTGCCAACAATAAACGAAACAGCTGTTGTACAAGCGACGACACCTTCAAGACCTTTATCTAATGCACCGTCGTAAATAGTGATGTCAGCCACAGGAAACTCCTTTAAATTTTTTATAAAACGCTTAAGGACAAAAACAGATTAGAATTATCAAAGCTACGTCGACTTGGCTAGCTTTATCAGCCGGCCAGCAGTCTCAATGACGACTACAGTCTGGTCGCGCAGCGGTTCTGTTAAGCCTGTTTTTTGTTGAGCTTGAAACAAAAGCTCGTTGCGTAAATCATGCACTGAGCCCTTTCCGTAATCTGTAATAATCTGAACGATTTTATCTGTACCGAGGACATCCGACAAACCGTCTGTCACCACACACAGCCTGGAATCAGGTTCTAATTCTATCTGAGCCGCCGTTAACTGTTCAGAAAATTGCTGACCAAATGGGCTGGCAGAAGATTTTAAAATAAGAACGGGCTTATTCGGAGCAATATAAAATCCAAGAATTTTTCCTACCGAGCAAAACCTTAAGGAATAATCACGGCGATCGACCACGGCATAAAAAGCATGCGTTAAATCCTTTTCGGTCGCTGCCGCTTTTAACTCTTCACCCACTTTTTGCAGAATTTGCTCGGGCGGCGTTCCTTTTTTTGCTTGAAGTGCGTGTGAGAATTTAAGAACGAATGATAAAAAAATGGCTGACATAGCATAACCTGAAGATGAGGCAACCATCACGCCAAAACGAAATTTATCTTCAAATTCAAAAAAATCAAAATAATCTCCGCCTGATTTTGAGCCAAAAACAAATTTACGGCTTATTTCAAATCCTGGAATTGTTGGCAAATGAGTTGGCGTCAAAACTTTTTGAATTTCAGCCAAAAATTTCATATCGACTGAGACACTCGACATCAAATTATCTAACTGCTTCGAAAAATGAATCAGTTCCTGGCGATAAATCATCACCTCTTCATTTTTTGATCTCAGCTCAGATTCTAAGTCTGCAACTTTTCTTTTCAATTTTTTAAGCTCATCATCGGACATGGATTTAGTTTACCTTCAAAGTAGCAGCGATGCAGCTAGTTTCAGATGCTTCAGTTCAGCCTGTAATATTTTATTAATCATTGCAGGTATAGAAACTGGACTAAGATCTTTAATCTCGATCAATTCAGTCAGATTTTTTTCGTGAAGCTGAATACGCGAATTCACGTGCTGGGATAAAACTTTTTTAAACTTGCTCTGCAATCTTATTTTTTTTAACCATGCAGCCGTCGAATAACAAACAGGAAAATCTGCAGGCTCTCTTTTTTGTTGAAAAAGAAAATGTCCCCAAACACTTAGAAAAACAAACTGTAAAAAATAAATAAGAATCAGGCTGGATAAAAAAAATTCAGGTCGATTCGCTGTTGCTGATGCTGCAAAAAAACCATTAAAATGCATCGCCTGAAGTGCGAAAGAAATTATGATAACACTTACGAAAACTGCAAACATCTGCAACGTCATCGCTGTTTTCCAAATTTTACGCGCATCACTTTCAGCCTTTTTGTGAAGCCACCACATCCAAGAACCATGCCCAGCAAAAACTCCAACAAGTGCTACCAATGCCAGGTGAAAATGAATTTCTGACCTCATTAAGAAATTAAAAATAATAACAATCATAAGTAGTGGAAATCGAACAATCCATAGAGTCAAAAAAAAACCAGCAAAAAATAACAACATATTCAGTGCTCGCCCATCCAGTAACCAGAAGGTAAAATTTGGATAATTTTGAAATACTGACTGCAACGAAACAAAACTAGCGCCTGGAAGCAAATAAAGAACCATCAACACGGCAAATAAGGACCAACTTGCCAAAGCAGAAAAACACAACTGCATCCAGTTGGTTCGGGAGTCGGCGATCTTAAAATCAATTTTTATCATCGCCTGCAATTGTGACTGAGATGGACTTACCGACAAAAAAATTTGCTTTAACGCAGATTTGATAATTGAAATCATCCACGCCCTCCGTAGACATCGAAGCGAATTAGTTTTCCTGCGATACTGGATCTTGGTTTTCCAAACAATATCGGAGCCTTCAGCGGACGCTTAACGACGATTCTTGAAACTTGACTGAATGCTAAAGCTTGTTCGATGACAACCGCTGAATCGGAATCAGAGCCCACCAAATTACGGAACAAAATCATTTCTTGCCTTGGCAGTGCTGATTTTTTCTTATCTGGAAACATAGGATCAAAATAAATACAGTCAAAATGAAGTTTTGAAGTTTTTAAAAAATCTTGAGCTGAACAAAACTGAAATTTCAAATTTGTTTTTTGTGAGTCTGGTAATTTTTCAAATGCAGTTTGCAAAGCTAAAAAAACAAGAGGATTTCTTTCTAAAGCCGTCACTGAGTAACCCAACTGAGCCAAAAACACAGCATCTATTCCAAGGCCTGCGCTTAAATCTAAAATTCTTAAACCCTGCTTACCACAACCCAAAGCTTTGCTTATCAGTTCTGTCTTTATCGATCCCTTTTTTTTATGATAATTTCTACGATCCAAATTGAAATCAATTGAAAATTTTCTGTCATCTAAATCGTGAATTGAAGGAATATCTTTCGAGAGATCGATTCTTTGAATGGTTCGCGTGTCCACGTGGTTTGTTTCGATAAACTGAAGCCAACTTTGAACCACAGGTAGGTTATGATCCCCTATAATTTCCACAACGACCACAAATAGCAAAGATGTTCGACAAAAAACAAGAACACCAATAATAAAAACAATGTGTAAGCGTGCTGTCGAATCTGAATCAAATCAGAACTGAGTGGACTGCGTACACGGCTTAATTTACGAAACAGCGGAATGGAGACGACGACAAGAAACAATGTCCCCAACCACTTCCAATAGCTCAGGGCAAATTCAAAATGAAACCAAGTCCATAAAATGAGACATAAACTCCACCACCCCGCCAAAAATATTTTTGCTTTGTCAAAACCCAATTTCGTGATTGAATTTTTTATTCCAGCCTGGGTCGACGTCAACAAGTGACCAAAATTATTAATATGCACCAGAAATAAAACGACACTGCCCCAAAAAATTCCGAAAGTTACAATCTGAATATCAATCGTCACACCAAATGCCACCTGAAAACCAACTGCAATACCGATTCCCATCAGCAAAAATAAAATCAATTCACCCAAATCCTTTTCTTTGTATGAATTTTTCTGAAAAAATTGTCCCAGAAGAACCAATGATCCTGTGCAAACTAAAACTTTCCAAATCTGAAACTGAAGCAGCAGCACAGGAACTGCAAACAAAACTCCGAAACCAATTACAATCCAAGATAATTTCGAAAGTTGATTTGCAGTAATCCATCCGGCCAATATGGGTTTCGGTTTTGATGAAATGTTCACACGATCAAACCCAGAGACATGGTCAGAAATATCGTTACGCATGTTTAAACCCGCAAAAGTGAAAATCATCGCTGCCGCCGCAAAGGCAAGGCTGAAAGGATCAACAATTTGACTAGATTCTAAATTCTTGGCCAATACAAAAAATAAAGGTAAAAAAATCAGCAGATAGCTTTTTATTTTAGCGATACCGAAAATAAATTCTAGAATATTTGGCTTTTTAATTTCTGAGACAGGTTTCATTTCAAAGGTAATGACTTCGTCTTCAAGTCCTACGTTCAAAGATCGAACAGGAATTGGCCTTAGGCCATCTTGGTTATTGCCTAGTAAGTAATTGTAAAACTGCGGATCCGATTTCTTAACAGAAATAAAACGTGAATTGGTCATGACGGCTTACGGCGCCAGTACAAGACCTCAGTCAAAGGTTCTAAATTTTTAACCAAAGCAAGTTCATTTGGCTTTAGTAATTTTTTTAGCTGCAGCAGATGGTGATGATAAAGCTGAATCATTTTCTCATTCATAGAGTCAAATTCAGCAACCTTCGCCAAAAATAATTTTTTTCCTTCATCTGCATTTTTTGAAAAACAGCTGTGCAAATCTTTCATATTTTTCGCTTTGATCAATTGATCAATTTCGGCTCTGGATCTGTCTTTCGTCATGAACGTACCAAAAGAATTCAGATACCCTGCCTTAAGATCACCAAGCAGTGCTTTTCCTTCATCATTGCGAATATCGTAATCCAGCAGATCATCTCCGCGCTGAAAAAGCTGACCAAGAATTGTCCCCATTTCCTCAAGGACCTGATGTAAATTTTCGTCGTAGCGCTCTTGCGCAATAAAAGGAGCCCGCAAACACCATTTAAACAACGAGGCTGTTTTTAAATTATGAATTCTGTCTAGCTGCTCCAGATTTATGAAGTAATCACCGACGATTGAATCTTGCAGCCATTCGCCCTCTAACAAATCTGAAATCACTTGGCTTGTGTACTGAACCAATCGGATATTTCCATGACCTGATAAGTTGACCATAACCCGCGCTAATAAATAATCACCAGCAAGGACCGCGTATTCAGGGGTGTACTTCAACCAAGCTGCTTTTTTACCTCGTCGAAGGCTTGAACGATCGATCAAATCATCATGCAATAAAGAGGCGTTATGAATGAATTCCACTGTTTGATTCAGTAAATTTAAAGTTTTTTGCTCGATAGCCAATGGCTGTGCAACAAGGCCAACTAGCTTTGAACGAAAGCCTTTGCCACCAGCAAAAAGATCTTCGTACAGCACATTAAGCTTTGGTAAATAAGCCGGAAAATCTTGTGGGGAGTACAGTTTAAACGTCATTCTGGCTGCCAGTTTTGTTAATTCTGCGTCGTGAGTCAAGTAAGGTTATACATTTAAACGAAATTCGCATAGAAAGTAATGATGTCAAGTAAGCCGAATTCTGAAGCTAATAATAAAGCTAATTTTTATAAAGATGGTCTGCGCTTTGAATGCCAAGGATCTGGCAAATGTTGTACTTCGCATGGCGAATTCGGCTTTGTTTATTTAACTCCTGATGATCGCAAGCGTTTTGCAAAATATTTTAAAATACGGCCCTCAGAATTCACAAAAAAATATTGCGATCGAACGAACGGCATTTGGCATCTGAAAGAAAATCCAAAAGAACCAGATTGCATGTTTCTTGAAGGAAAACGCTGCTCTGTTTATGAAGGTCGCCCATCCCAGTGCCGAACTTGGCCTTTTTGGAACGAAGTTATGGACGCAAAATCTTGGGTGAAAGATGTCGCCTCTTTTTGTCCTGGCGTCGGTAAAGGAAAACTTTGGTCAGCCAAAGAAATCACCGCAATCTTAGAATCCGAAACGGCCAGCGAAAATCAACTCGGTAAGTAAATTATTGCTTCAACTTGGCTGCTAAAATTTGTTTTAACTCAGCAGTATTACTTTTAAAGTCGTTGCCTATTGTGAAAATTTCGGTTTTTCCAAAGTTTGGTTGATACATGACTGCTTGTTCTTCTTTACTGCAAATGTTTAGACAACCGGTGACCATCACACGAATTTTCTTATGCTCGTCTTTTTCTTTTAAATGAATGCGTAGTTCTTGTTTTAATTTATCAGCCATTTTTGTTTGTTCGAATTCAGCTCCACACTTATCACAAATAAACAGCGAGCCCACCGACCAGGGTGTATCAAATTTTTTCATAAGGAACTTCCTTTAACATTTCTTCTAGTTTTTTATATTGAACTTTTTGCAGTTCCGTATACGGAATTTTCTGAACACAATAAGTTTTCTGAATTTTCTCATATGGCTTTACCACTAAATTATAATTTTTAATTATTTTTTCAACGTGTTGAACATTTTTTTCATAAACCAGAACAATTTCAAATTCACTGCGCTCATTTGGTAAAGCCAGAAGCACCAATCCCGGATCTAAACCCAAAATTTGACGTAGATAAACCAAAGAGACACCTTCGGCATTTATCTTTATAAAATCGTTGGTCCGACCTATTAATTTAAGAACAACATTCTGTCCCTGGTTGCTGACTTCGGCTAAATCTTCGGTCTGATACCAAGCTCCAGAGACTGGTTTTATTTCTATTTTCTGATTTATCTTTTGATTTATCTTTTGCAAACTGCACGTTAGCAACGAATCACACTTGATTTTTAGTTTTCCGTCGGTCAAACCGATATCTACGTCAGGCAGTAAGCGCATATTTTCAGGTTCGCCAACTGCAACCATAGATGCCGTTTCTGTCATTCCGTAGCTTTCTATGATTGGCCAGCCCAGTGCTTTTATTTTTTTTCGTAATTCTGTATCTAGTCTTGCTCCACCTATAAAAACAAATTTAATTATTTTTGGTACTGCTGCTTTTCTTTGTACAAGATCATAAATCTGAGCTGGAACTAAGGACACAAGTTGAATATGGTTCATAGTTATCCAAGCACAAAAAAAATCAGCATCCCAAACATGTTGATGCACAGTTGCCCGGGCAGCAAAGGCTCTGGCATAAACGCCCAGACCACCAACATGAAACCATGGAATCACACAACCCCAGGTCATGGATGCATTCAAATTAAAATGAGAATTGACTCGTTTCGCCGAATTCATAACGGCTTCATGATGAAGAGCAATTAGCTTTACACTTTCATTTTCACTTTTTGCGGAACCAGAACTTGGTACCAGGAAGTAATTTCGGCTGCCATATTGCTTTTCAAACTCAGTTTTCAGATCAAACAGATCTTCTTTTTCTTGTGGTGATGATCTTGGATTCACAAGCAGCTGATTGAAAGCTTGTTCTAAAAAATTGAAGGGACTCATTTTGGTACCCAATGCAATTTATTTAAAGCCGCCGACATGCCAATCCCATAGTCTGCATTAACGTTTGGACTTACTTTATTTTTTTCTGATGTGAAATAGTGACTAAATTCATTTTCTTCATACAGATCCAAAGTTGAAAACCCACTCAGATTTTGCGCGTATCTTTGTGCATAATGAAATCCATGTGCAAAACCCACCGGATGATCCATTGCAGACGTCAAAGTGAAAAACTTTTTATGCTGCAGGCATTTTTGTATCAGTACGTCAGCGTCTTGACGACTAGGCTTAATGATCAAATACGTCCAAGCATCAAGATGAAGAAAAGGGTCGTCCGTCGCAAAATCAACGGCCAGTGGCACATACTGGTTCCAGTTCTTCCATAAGCTCAAATCCCAAACACAAGGATCTTCGATGTATTCAATATTTTTAGGCAACATCGGTATCAGCTTTGAAAACTGCTCTGCTCTTAGTTTTGAATTAAAATCTAAGCGAAGTGTTGATGAATTCAATTTATTTAAAAGCGGAAGCAACAGTTCAAACTGATGGTCGGCCTTTATTTTTACCGTTTCATTTTCTAGATTTTCTGTAGCCTCTGTTCTTTGGTAATCTGTTATTAAAATGTTGTTTTGAATAGCAGTTTCAGAAATTAGTTTTTGACGGCTTTTACGAGCTTGCAAATCTTTATGGGCTAAAATTTCAGCCCTTTGATAAAGCGGACCTTTTTTTGAAATTTCAGAAACCAGATCAAGATCTCCCAAATGGGGCCACGGGCATATGTCGGCGACTCCCCAGTTATTTTCATTATCGATTAACTTTATCAAAGCACCCAGCTGTGATATTTGATCACTTTTTCGGACAAGCTGATACTTTGAAAATAAAGTCTTCATTTAATTTGAAATCCAATGGCAATTAAAATACTAAATATCAATCCAAATACGGACGACATCGCTAAATACTTATTGTAAAGACTGCTGGGCTCGGTGCGAAAGATTCGCTTCGCAATAAAAAGTCCTAGTGGAAAAGTTAAAAGCGGAATTACATAAACCCACCACAGTTTTAAATAAAGCCAATAATAACCCGTTAAAAACGGAGCTATACACAAAAAACCAATCCACAGTCGACCACCCGTTTTACCAAAGCGCACAGCTAAAGTTTTTTTGTTCACCGTTTTATCTGTTTCGATGTCGCGCAAATTATTGATCGCGATTAAAATAGTACTTAAAAGACCAATTTGTAAACCAAGGACCAAGGCGTTTAAATCCCACGTGCCAGTCAGTAAATAATAAAGTCCACCAACGGCAACCAATCCAAAAAATAAAATAACAAACAAGTCGCCCAGGCCCCGATAAGCTAACGGAAAAGGCCCCGAGGTATATCCATAACCCATCAAAACAGAAATCAGGCCAATCGCTACGATAGGCCAACCACCCTTCAGAACCAGGGGAATTCCTAATGCTATCGCGACCAAGAAAAAAACAGTAGCCATGAACATGACTTGTTTGAACGTAAATAATCCCTGCTGAGTGACTCGCATCGGACCTATGCGCTTTTCCGTGTCAGCGCCTTTTTTAAAATCCATGGCGTCGTTCACAAAATTTGTGCCGATCTGAATACAAAAGCTTGAAAATAAAGCAAAATAGACAATCCACCAATCGACGTGGTGATTGAACCCGTAAACCATACCGGTTGTGGCAATAATGGGAACAGCAGAGGCAGATAACGTTTTCGGACGCGCTGCTAGAACCCACGCTTTTGTTTTTGTCATGACGACAGACTAGCAAATCTTTGTTAGCCTAGGAAGGTTTCTTATAGAGGTAATCATGATTATTGTAGCTGCAGTTTCTGGTTTTTTCGTGGGTGGGTTCTTGGTCGGGTTTATTATCTATTTTCGGCTTCGAATTGAAAACCAAACATGGAAAACAAAATATGAGCTAACCCTGGCAAATTCAGAGGGTCAAAAGACAGAGTCTGCACAATTGCAAAAGCAACTGACGTTGCAGTTCGAAAACCTGGCGCAAAAGATCTTCGACGAAAAATCAACGAAAATGACAGATCAGAATTTTCGCCAGTTAACGGGTCTGTTAGATCCGTTAAAAGAGCGCATCAAAGACTTTGAAAAAAAAGTGGAAGATACCTATTCGACAGAACGTGCTGAACGCGGTCATCTAAAAGGCGAAATTTCAAAGCTGATGGAGCTGAATCAAACGATGTCGAAAGAAGCGCAAAATTTAGCGCTTGCACTAAAAGGTGAAAATAAGACTCAAGGCAACTGGGGCGAGATGATTTTAGAAAACATTTTGGAACGCTCGGGCCTTCGAAAAGGTGAAGAATTTTTTACTCAAGAAACTCTAAAAGGCCTTGGCGGAGAAATCTTACGTCCTGACGTGATCGTCAAATTACCTGATGGAAAACATCTGATCGTCGATTCTAAGATGACTCTAACAGCCTATGAAGCTTCAGTATCAGCACCCACGGAACAAGACCGCGAAAAATTTGCGGCGGCCCATGTTGAATCGCTAAAACGCCATGTCGTAGAACTTTCTGATAAAAAATATCATTTGGCGGATCAAATTATTTCACCTGATTTTGTGATGCTATTTATGCCACTTGAGCCTGCTTTTGCATTGGCCTTTCGACTAAAACCAGACTTATTTGAAACGGCTTGGGATAGAAACATTGCGATCGTCAGCCCCACCACTTTATTGACCACACTAAGAACGGTGGCGTCGCTTTGGAAACAAGAGCGTCAACAACGGAATGCTTTAGAAATCGCAAAGCGAGGCGGCGAGCTGTATGACAAATTTGCTGGTATCGTAAAAGATCTCGAGACCCTAGGCGATCGTATGAATTCAGCCCAAAAAACTCATTCAGAAATAATGGGAAAAATTTCTACCGGCCGTGGGAATCTATTAACTCAAGTAGAAAAATTAAAAGAACTTGGTGCGAAAGCAGAAAAATCTTTACCGACTCTATTAGAGTAGCCAAACAACCAGCAGCTAAACCACGTGACCATTTTGCAGCTCGATCACCATATCGTATCCATCTAAAGTCGATAGTCTATGTGCGATCGTAACTAAAGTGATGCCTTCTAAAGATTCACGGATTACTTTTTGCACCATAGCGTCTGTTTCTACATCAACACTAGCCGTTGCTTCATCTAGGAAAATGATTTTTACTTTCATCAACAGTGCGCGGGCAAGGCAAATTAATTGTTTCTGTCCTTGTGAAAGATTGACCCCATTTTCGGCGACCTTAAACTGCAACTGACCCGGAAGCTGCTTTATATAATTAGCCAGTGAAACTTTTTTTAACACATCCCAAATTTGCTGGTCAGTCACTTCGCTATAACGATCCAAGTTACTGCGCAAAGTCCCCATAAAAAGATTTGGATCTTGTGGAATAACGGCTAAATTTTTTCTTAAACTTTCAAGTGGCAGATTTTGAATCGAGCGATTATTGAATAAAATATCTCCGGATTCGATATCAACAAAACGGTAAACAGTTTGAAAAATAGTGGACTTGCCAGATCCAGTTCTGCCAATCAAACCAGCCCTAGCGCCGGATGGAATTTTAAAATTAACATCCTTTAAAACCAGCGGCAGATGATCCGCATATCGCACATTCACATTTCGAAACTCTAATTCGCCTGACTCTGGCCACCGTAGTGGTGCTGCAACGATATTCTTAGTTTCCTCGGCGCTTAAATTCGAATAAAATTTTAATCTTTCAACAGAAGTCATTCGAGATTCTAAATCTGAAAATATACGGACACCCCAGTTCAAATGGCGCCAAAAATCCAACGCATACAAAGTAACTAAACCTGCGGTTCCTGCAGAGATATAACCTTTCACACTACTAAATATAATCAAACCGCCTGTCAGGCTAGAAATCGTTGCCCCGATCAAGGGGATGCGAACTGAAAACCAACGATTCACAAAGTAATGTGTATAAAACATCTGCGTTGAGTTTTTCAGTTTAAAATAAAATTCATTCATCGCCCAGTCTGACTTATTAAAAGCTCTGATGACCTGCAGGCCTTGTAATGTTTCTTTAAAATGCGCATAGCGCGGTGACCTTGCCAAGGAATCTAAGCGCTTTACTTCACGTGCGACCCGTCGGTAATCATTCTGTATTTTGTAGTAAATATAAAGAATAGGAACCAAAAAAATAATCACTGCTGGCAAAACAAAAACAATCAAAAAGAAAGAACTTAGTACATAAAAAAGGGCATGAATCGTATGATCGAAACTCCATTGTAAATGTATATCGACGGATTCGACGTCTCTTGAAAACCGTTGTAAAATTCGGCCGACCGGAGTGCTATCAAAAAACCGCATTCGTGTGAACAAAACAGATTTTAACATCGCATCGTGAAAGAATTTGCCAGCCTTAATTCCTCTGTAAGTCCAAAAAGAATTATTTAAAAATGTAATCAGCATCGTTAAAAAACCAAGCAGCCCGTAGATCAAAATAATGTCCAATGCTTTTAGGTCTGCTAAACGACTTGATTGTGAAAGCCAAAATTTTTGCAGCATAGGGGCTGCCACAACGGCGATGGCTCCTATAAACAAAAACATTAACACCCACTTCCGAGTCTGTTTTTTGCCTCCCAAGGCTTTGATATAGTCTATATACACGGACTTTTCCACAGCACCAATGGCTCGGTCTTCATCCTCGGTAATTCTTGATTCGGCCACCAGTAGTGTTTTTGATACTTTAGATACGCTCGTCGCTTCTGACTTCATGGTTAACGGACTACTTTTTTCAATACCCTTGTTTGATTCGTGAGTTTGTAAAAATTTTTGAAATGGAGTGCAGGTTTTACTTAATTCTAAATAAGTTCCCTGATAACTTTCGCCGTCCTGAATAAATAAAATCTGATCAAACAAGGATAAAGAATTTAATCTGTGAGTCACAACAATTCTGGTTTTTTGATTCCACAGACCAAAAAGTAGTCTTTCAATCAGTAAACTTTCAGTCCGCGGATCCACCGCTGAAAGTGGATCATCCAATAAAAAAAATTCGGCATTGGACATGGCAGCCCGAGCAAGGCTTACGCGCTGCTTTTGACCGCCTGAAAGATTCACACCCTTTTCGCCGATTTCTGTTTCTATTCCGGCAGGCCAAGCCAACAAGTCATACTCCAATACTGAAGCATTTAGTGCTTGCTGCATTTTTTCATCGCTAGCGTCTGCACCAAAAATAATATTATCTTTCAACGAAGCGTTTATAATAAAAGCTTCCTGCGGCACGTAGGCTTTTTGTAAATGCCGTTTAAAAGTAATTTCACCGGAAATATTTTTTAGCTCTGAAAGTAACATCTGAATCAGCGTCGATTTACCACAACCAATGGGCCCAACAACAGCAAGTGACTGCCCCTCGATGATTGAAACATTTAAATTTTTAAAAAGCACTTCCTGGTCTGGAAACTCAAACTGAACATTTTTAATTTCAACCAAAGATTTTTGCCCTGGACTATAATCAATAGTTTGTGGAAAAATGTCTGCTTTTAAAAATTTAATGATTCTGTCAGAACTCACCAGGATATTAATAAATCGACTGATAAATTTAGAAAGTCCACCGAAGTGATCTTCCATAATCGCAAAGATGGAAATACAGGTAAAAATAAGTGCCAGATCAATGCTGAAACCGCGTATGACATGGATCAACAGCGCTGTAAATAAAACAACAGTAGTAATTGATGTGTATATTAAGCCCCAAAAAACTTCTGCTTTTGCCAGTTGATATCTAGAATTAATCTCTTTCGCTCGAACGACTTCAACTTCGGCCAAAATACTTTTTTCCCAGACAAAGTATTTGACGACGCGAATCGCATTCATGACCTGGGTCATCAAGGTCATACGCTGATCTCGGTAAGCCATCATCTGATCTTCTAAATGCATAAATCGCTTTGAAAGCTTTTGTGTTATCGGTACCAATGCACCCATCACTGCAATGGCAACAACAGCAGACCAGCCCAAAAAATAAAATAAAGAAATCGTGCAGCCGATCAGTAAAACTGCCGCATTTGTTAGATCTATTGTTGTTATGGCTGAATCCGCAATGGCATCTGAATCTGAACTCATGTAGTTGACGACGTCACCCACTTGAAATTTATTCTTAGCATCAGATGAAAGTTTCAGTGCGTGTGAAAATATTTTTTTATTTACAAGATTTGTTGCAATTTGATTGAACTGCAAAGTTTTAAAAAAGTAATGTTGAATGATCACTCCGTGCCCGCCACCACAAAGTCCAAATCCTAAAGCTAAAAACCCAAGTTCAATGATTTCTTTTTGTGTAAAAACTCCGGCCTGCAGGCGACTGATGAAAGCATGGACTAAAAATGGCGTGCTGAATGCAAAAACGCTGGCAACGACTTGAAAAAAAATAGCACGGCTTGTAGTAGGCCATGAAATTTTCATCAGAGACTTCAGAAATTTTTTACGATCTGTCCAGTCTAACTGTTGTTCATTCCATGGAATATGTTTTGGATTTAAATGATCGGGTAAATCCAGACGATCTTTGGCCTGAATCACACGCGTGCGCCCAACTTCAATCAAAGCCTGTGCTTTAGAAAATAGGATGTCTGGAAAAGCCATCCTGGTACAGTCTATGAATTATAAATTTTGGTCAACAGACCCTTTATCAGAAATTTTCACAGCTAAATCTAACTGGCGCCCTTGGCTTTTAATCGAAGACTGAGGAAACTGCACAACACGGCTTTGCAACTTCGTGAAGATAGGTTCTTTGATGGCTAAATGATTGTCTTGCAACACGCATTGACGTGCTACTTTTTGCTTTTGATTGATGATGATCGGCGCTTTGATGTTTGCAGTCATCTGTGTTGGGTCATCAGGTATCGTGATAATATTGAAAAAAAATGCAGAATCTAACGTCGTTAATTTTAGAGCTTCTAAGTCATTTCGATTTAATGAAATTGAATATTTGTGACCAAAAATTTCTGGTTCTAAAACTGGAAATGCAACGCTTGGTAATTCACAGCTTTGAAGCCATGCAAAGATATCATCATTGGGGTCATCTAACAGAACGAACTCACGCAGGTCTCTGAAACCGAGTAGGCCTTCTGGAAATGTCAAAACGTCTTCGATTTTAAGCTCAACGAGTCCAAATCGAGATGTTTTTATAACCACATGACCTCCTGCTGATAATTATGACATATCAATGCTGCTTGATGGTTAATAAAATTCTGGACCTAAATCGAGGTCACTTCAATTTTTT
>JAYTPC010000100.1:0-1094 GCA_043747425.1 Bdellovibrionales bacterium | reverse complement strand
GGGATACTGCACCCATAACGCCCGCGATGGCGAAAACTAAAAGCCGCAAATTACTTTGTCACGTTATCGCGAGCGTGACAATTTTATAATGCACAACGTCTGACATAAGGGGCGCGCTTTAGCGCGTCCCGCTTGATGGATGGGTTAGCTGGCATTGCAGCTTTTCTTTTTTAATTTACTTTTTAAGATAGTAGCATCATGGTAAATGGGTGCTTCTATGAAGAATTTTACGACCTGACTACAATCAGTTTTAGATAACCTTGAAAGTGAAGTGTTAAAACAGTTGGGATTTTTGATAGCCAAATTTTCAATAACTTCTGCATTTGCCTCTGTGCGCTCTGAGTTACCAAGGTTAGAGATAGCGCTTTTTAAAAAGACAGTAACGACTTTTGTTGATGAGCAAGTGGAAACGTTTTTGGACTTTTTATGCCACTCGTTCCAATACCCTGCATCAGCAGATGCAAAAGTTTTGGAAGTAAAGACCAAAGCCAAAAAGATTAATAATTTTTTCATGCCAGCTAACGTATGAGTTAAGGGGCGCCGTTAGGCGTCCCGCTTGAATGATGGGTTAGAGCTAAAATTATGACAAAGATATAGCACCGATAACCAACATAACTAAAAAAAGACACACAAAAGTATACCAGCTGAAGATTAAAACTTTGCACTGCAAAACGAAGCTTTTGTCGTTGGTTTTAAGAAAGTCTCGGTTATTAAGGAAGGTAAAGAAATGATTTGCTTTGGTTGTTCTTGTCATGTAAATCCAATGTTCAGGCTGTCCTTGCTCCTGCCATAAATTAGGAAATTTGGACTTTAGTGATAAAACCACAAAAACATTAAAAACCACTAAGAGTGGAAATGCTATAAAGACGCAAGAAACAAGAAATTTAAATAAACTGACCATTAAGCTCTAACGTTTGAATTAAGGGGCGCTGCTAAGCGTCCCGCTTGAATGACGGGTTGTGCATAGGACATGACCTTAAATAAGTTAAAGGCCCCCCCTTTCGGAGTGGTTTTGAAACTAACTAAAGAAGAGCATGAACAAATAGACAATGGTTTGTAAGATTTGCTTGTAGCTTAACTCTAGTTTTATTGAC
>JAYTPC010000099.1:0-21759 GCA_043747425.1 Bdellovibrionales bacterium | reverse complement strand
TTTTTGCGCATAACTGCCCCACAAAATAAAAACCACATGATGACAATTTTCATTGATTAAAGAAATGACCTTATCTGTAAACTGCTCCCAGCCTTTGTTTTGATGTGAAGCTGGAGAATTTTTTTCGACAGTAAGAACGCTATTCAACAGCAAAACACCTTGCTGCGCCCAAGGCGTCAAATCACCACAGGTTTGTGATTCAGAGCCTAAATCAGATCGCAACTCTTTGAATATATTTTGCAACGATGGAGGCAATGCAACACCCAGGGGCACCGAAAAAGACAGCCCATGCGCTTGACCGTCTCCGTGATAAGGATCTTGTCCCAAGATCACAACTTTCACTTTTTCTAATGGAACTAATTGTAAACTTTGAAAAATATTTTTTGATTCAGGAAAAATTATTTTTTTATTTTCTGCTTCAAGGTCTAAAAATTTTTTCAGTTGAACCATGTAACCTGTTTCAAATTCAGAATTTAGAAATTTCAGCCAAGAATTCGTAAGATTTATTGGATACATAACTTAAAATGATACACTGACTTAAGTTGGTACACACGGGTTGATGTACTGCAATTAAAGTCCTTTTTATCTTGAAAAAAGGACTTCGGTCTATTGGACTTTTTTGTCTGATTTCAACATGTTAATATAGAATAAAGTTTTAGAAAAGGAAGGCATTTATGTCAGCAAATTCCAACTTTCTGAAAACCACCCCCGAGCTTATTGAAACAAGTCTTGAGGTTAAATCTTTTATCCATCAGCAGATACTTGATTTTAGCCCCTTTATCACGCCTGAGACACTCGTTGTTGTTATTGCACGTGATCCAAAATATTTAGACCCCGAAGACGATCAAGAACCCAGCGAAAAAAACTCATTTGTGATCAGCAATTACCGAATTGCTATTGTCTTAAAAGAAGATGAAAGCTCGATCGAAGCAGAGGCTTCACATGACGATATTTTTGAGGCCATCAAATCCGCAAAAGAATTGTTGATTTTAAAGCTTCTAGAAATTCAAAGTGAAATGGAAACTTCGCAAGAACGTCTGGTGGCGATACAGCAAGCAGCCAATTCCGATCAGATCCATTAATTATTTTAAATCAGTTAATACCAGAGTTCCGATTAGATCTTGCAACTGCTCGAACGGGGCAGAATGATCTGGTAAATCTGGTTTTAATTCTGTTGTCAGAACAGGTATTTTTCTTTCGACCCAAAGGTACCTTCCAAGACTTCCTGGAAAGTTGCCTAAACTTTTCCAAGGCAAATAGGAAAATTTTGGCGGCCTAACATTTGGGCCGTCAAAATCCAATACCTTCAACGGTGTATGAATTGAAATCACGAAATCCGGCTTAAAATCTTCTAAATGTTGTATCAGACAACGTACTTCAGGTTCTTTGCCAGCAGCAAATCCCGGAAATTTTCTTGGAGCAGAACGAGCTTCATTTTTCCAAAAACTTTGTGCATCCGTAGTCCAATCCAATGTCGGAAAATTTCGGTTCAGATCAACGCCTTCCGAATTAGTCCGTGTTTTCGCTTTAACTCCATCCGGATTGGCGACGGGTATGATTCGCCAGGTGTTACGAGCATCGACTTTACTTAATCGCTCTAACCAGAATCGACCCAGTCCTCCGGCAGCTGTTTCATCACCGTGTATTAAACTTAAGACTAAGATTTTTTTTGGTTTGACGACAACGCCAGGATAATCCAAATGGAAAATGGGCTCGCCTTTGACGCTATTGCAATCCGCTGATCGCTGAGCTTTTTCACAGACTTTTTCTAGAGCTTCTTCTTTGAAGTAACTTTTGTAATTTTTTAAAGAATTAATACATGACTGTCTCAAAGAGATAGGCTCTGAATGAGCGATTGACGCCAGTGATAAGAACAAGAAATGGATAAACCGCAACATTTCGGGAAGTTCATCATAAGTCCTAAAAAAAGTCCTCATGTTTTTTAAAATGACTCCGATGAGGTATAACGCAAGTTCCTAGACCTTAATCCGGAGGATGAATGGCCCAGAAGAGTAGTTTTCTATTAGCAGTTTTATTCGTCGTGAACCCAGTGATGCTTTTGTTTTTCCAAAACTGCTCAGTTGTTCCTGCACAAACTACTTATAAAGCTGCGAATCTGGAAAACCCCGCAAAGACCAGCCAGCCCAAAGGCGCAGTTTCTTATAACAATGAAAAATCATTTTAAGGGGTATTGACTTACATATAAATTACACTGTAACTTATATGTATGAAAAAAAATACGTCGCCCCTCCCATCGTTGACGACCAAAGAGAAAGCAGTTCTTCAGTTCATCGAGGACGAACTTCTAAAAAAAGAAGTGTCGCCCTCTTACCAAGAAATCTGCGACCACTTTGGTTTTGCTTCTTACAACTCGGTTCAGAATTATTTGAAGCAGCTGTCAAACAAAGGCTATGTACACATCCCTCAAAATCAAAAACGGGCTATTCAAGTTTTGAATTCTGTTCATGATTTCAAGAAGGATCTTATTGAGCGACTACAAAATTCGTCAGGGCCTTCGAAAGGCTTTAGTCCTGATCAGTCTTCCGCCGATCATGAAAACCATTCGAAGGTTCTGCCAATTCCTTTTCTAGGTCGCGTTGCTGCCGGCACCCCGATTGAACGTTTACATGAGAATGAATTTGTAAATATTCCGGCTTATCTCATTAAATCTCAGGAAAACCATTTTGCTCTAAAAGTTGAAGGTGATTCCATGATCGATGAAGGTATTTTTGACGGCGATACAATTGTCGTTCGATCTCAGAAAATTGCAAAAGACGGAGATCTTGTCGTCGCCAGCGTGGATAATGAAGCCACTGTAAAAAAATACTTTTACAAAATTAATCCTGAGCAACCTGATAGTGGAAAGCAGATTGAACTTCGTCCTGCGAACCCGCATTTAAAATCAATGTGGTATCACCCCAAAGATGTTGAAATTAAAGGTCTGGTTAGTGCATTGTTTCGCACTTATAATTAGTTTCTAGTCTTTATTTTAGTCTAGCTTTGAATTACTGAAGTCCACCACGCATGTTAGACTTTAAGTATGCGTATCTTTCTTTTGATTCTTATTTTTTTTATAACTTCGCAGGCTTATGCAGATGCATTAAAGCTTTCGGATCTGAGAAAAGTATTTGCAGAAAATAAATTGGACAAATACATCGTATCTGGCCAATCCGTTATCAAGTTTTTTGATCAGCAATTTAAAAAATCTTCAACACCTTCCATCTTAGACGGTGGCTTTTCAGCAGAGTATTTTGATTTAGAATATACCGCACAGTTAAGACCGAATCAGCCGGAACCATTTATTAATTTGATAGAGCTGACTCAAGACACCAATACACTTTTAAAACTGCACAAGAAATATTACTCTAAAATTAAAGGCAAAGTTTTTTTAAGAAACTATTTTCAAACAGCTTTCATTGGTCTGGTACACACGATTGAAGCTTTTAAAAAAGTGCAAGTCGGCTTACCCCGAGATGGGTACACCGTATTGACCAGTCTTATTTTAGATCAAGGTCGCTTGATCACCAGCACTCAGACAGAGCTTGTGACGATGACTGATTTTTGGTGGGATTATATCTGGGGACATTTTTTAAATTCCCCGATTGATCTTATTGAGTTAGGTAATCAAAAACTTCGCGGTGTTTGGCTTAATGAAAAAAAAGATTCCTATAAGAAAAGTATTGAAAAGTTTTTGGCGGGCTACTCGATGCTCGGTTTACGAAAGGCAACCGCACCTGTTGTTTATCGTGATATCACGAATCAAATCTATGTGCGGCTGGCTAAAAATGCGTATGAAATTTATACTTTAAGAGGCGACGATAAAGCACTCAGCAAAGCCCGAGTTTACAAATACAAGTATGAAACCAAGAGCGGGCTTACAGAAGACGCCGAGCGAACTAAGCGTGAAATAGCCCGCGAAGGTTTAGCCGATCGATTCAAAAAAATTTGGACTAGCCCCCGCGATTCCTTTGGTGATGACGAAGACTCGTTTTTGACTGGTTTTTTGAAAGCAGTTCGGGCCTTGCTTTTTAATATTTATTATTTCATCAGATACTTTGTTGGATTTCTGTTAATCACGTTTCCTTTTGATGCAGCCCTAATCGTTGCAGGACTGATCATTTTATCTGTAGAGGGTCGCGCCGCGTTTCAGAATGAGTTCTGGCCATATTTCAGATTTAAGAAAAAAAATAAACTTTCAGATATCGTTAATTATACTTTTAAGGGACTAAATAATTTTTTTGCACGAATCATCAATGACTTATTTTTTGGATTTCAAATGCTTTTTCATTATTACACGAGTGATGAAGCCAACCGAAATATTCGTATCGGAAGTTCACTTTTAATTTTTGGATTGGGTTTATTTTTCAGCTCTGCCAGAACGATGGTTGAATCTTTCGTTGCTCAGCTGGCCTTGTAACTACTTTTTTATAAAATCTTGAGCTGTCTGCCCCAGGTCTTTTAAATACCCACGAACTTGGTCATAGTCTTTATCCTGTGCAGATTTGAAATCAGTAATATAATACATGCCTTGCAAAACTTTTGCACCTTGCTCTGTTTTTACATACTTCAAAAGTGCATCCGAAATTTTAACTTTTAATTCTTCAGATAGGTCTTTACGAAAAACAACGGGATCATTGGGTATCGGACCCGTTAGTTTTAAAATTCTAATTTTTTCATAAACATCTGGGAACTGAGTTTTTACCAGCATACGTGCATCTTTTGGTCCCGAATCATCTGGCAATGTATAAAAAGTAGCTCCGGCATCAACTTGTTTCTGATAAACAGCCGCAACAACAGAATCATGTCTTCCTGAAAATATATGTTCTGATGGTTTAATCTTTTCTTGTTTAAATAATCTTAACGGCAATAGGTAACCAGATGTTGAAGCCGGATCAACATAAGCAAATTTCTTCTTGTCTATGTCTTTAACTGATTTAATTTTGCTGTCGGCTCTTGTAATAATTTGGCCAAAGTATTCATCCCGTCCGCGATTCACAAGCCTTAAGCGGGCCTCAACGCCATATTTTTCGTGTGCCAAGATATAGCCGAATGTATTGATGATCGCAACGTCAGCTCGTTTACTGCCGAATGCTTCGATGACGGCCACGTAATTAATTGGAATTTCAACACGCACCTGAAGGCCAAGCTCTGTAGTCAAAAATTCTGCAAGCACTGCCCCGTTCTCAGTAAGGGATTGCACATCTTGAGCTGGAATCAGAAAAAATTTTAAGGGGTTATTTTTCGAACCCAGTTCTCTGTTTTTAGAACTATTAGTACAGGCCGAAAAAACAATTCCTAATAAACAAAAAATAATAGTTCTCATCGAGCCAAACTATCATCATGTGTTTTTATAAACAATGCTATTGCACAGCTTCGGATCGACTTGACAGGCTCAGAATTGGACTCACCTTTGAATCATGTAACAGTGGATTTTAAATCTATCTGTTTATGTAAGGGAGTTCTTAATGATTATACCTGCAGGTTCATTTCCCGTTCTACCTTTAAAAAATACTGTACTTTACCCTGGTGTCACACAAGCTTTACGTGTGGGCCGCGATAAAAGCGTCCGTGCTGTCGATTTAGCGCAGCAAAAAAGTAATTGGATATTAACATTGTCTCAAAAAAATCCGGATCATAGTGTTGAACTCAGCAGCGATTTGAATGAAATTGGAACTCTATGTAAAATTGAATCCATAAAGTCAGCGAATGACGCTGGCTATTTCATTGTTGTGCGCGGTTATTACCGCGTCCGCGTAAGTTCTTTTAAAACACAAGATGACATATTTGAAGCTTACATAGAGCGTCTTGATGACATGATGGACATGGACCGAATTACCGAAAATGCCTTACTTTCTACGTTAAAAACAATTTCAAAAGAAGTGTTAGAATTGGTGCCAGGCAACACTGAATCTGTGCAAGAAATTATCGAAGTTATTGATGATATTTCTTTACTGAGCTATATGGCTGCGGCGAATGCAGAAATATCGCTATTAGATAAGCAAAAAATTCTAGAAATTGTGTCTGTCAAAAGTCGAGTTATTCATTTGTTAAGCTTACTTCATGATTTAAAGGAACGCATGAAAGTGCACATTGATATTCGCAATAAATTAACCAGTAAAATCGGCCAAACGCAGCGTGATCATATTTTGCGCGAGCAAATGAAAACTATCAAAGAAGAGCTTGGCGAAAAAGATGAATTTAATTTTGTTGAATCTTACAAACAAAAAATTGGTAGCGCTGGCCTTAGCAAAGAAGCATTAGAACTAGCAAATCAGCAGTTAAATAAGCTAGAGAATTCCAATTCTCAGTCGCCAGAATATCAGATGGTTAGATCTCATTTAGATTTTTTATTAGCTTTACCTTGGAACAAATCAGCAGAGCAAAGTGAAATAGATTTGGTGCAGTCTGAAAAAATTCTGAACGAAGATCACTTCGGCTTGGATAAGATAAAGAAAAGAATTTTACAACATTTAGCAGTCATGAAAATAAAAAATGATAAAAAAGGCCAAATACTCTTATTTGTTGGTCCTCCGGGAGTTGGAAAAACATCTTTAGGACAAAGTATAGCCAGAGCCTTAGGTAAAAAATATCAGCGCATCAGTTTGGGTGGTATTCGAGATGAGTCTGAGATACGCGGTCACCGAAGAACATACATAGGAGCTTTACCTGGAAGAATTTTATCGGCGTTAAAAAAAGCTGAACAAAACGATGCCGTTTTTGTGCTGGATGAAATTGATAAATTATCACATAGTTATTCAGGGGACCCATCGGCAGCTCTGTTGGAGGTTCTTGATCCAGAACAAAATAATTCGTTTGCAGATCACTACTTAGATACACCGTTTGATTTATCAAACATTACCTTTATTGCCACCGCAAATTCTTTGGATACCATCCCCTTGCCATTACTTGATCGTATGGAAGTTATCGAGCTGAGTGGTTACACAACAGCTGAAAAACTTCATATAGCAAAAAACCATTTGTGGTCGAAGCAATTACAGTCGCATGGATTAATCAAAGAAGAAGTTCGCATTGTTGATGCCGCAATACTTAAAATCATTAGTCATTACACGCGGGAAGCTGGCGTGCGTGATTTGCAGCGCAAGCTTCAAGAAGTTTGTCGCACAATTTGCGAACGCGTTTTGAAGTCTGAACAAAAGATAGTGATTGATCTTGGTGATATCGAAGAAATATTCGGACCTGAAAAGTATACTTATGAAGTCACGGATCAGTTAACGGCACCAGGTGTGGTTACAGGTTTAGCGTGGACCCCGGTTGGGGGAGACATCCTCTTTATCGAATCCGCTTTAGTTCCCGGAAAGGGCGAACTGATTCTTACGGGTCAGCTGGGTGACGTGATGAAAGAGTCTGCACAAATAGCAAAATCATTAATCAAAGCACGAATGCCAATTTTAAATCGAACATTTGATTTTAATAAATTCGATTTGCACATTCATTTACCAGCAGGTGCCATACCAAAAGATGGGCCATCTGCCGGAATTACACTTTTAACTTCGCTGGCTTCACTAGTTTCTAGAACTTCTGTAAACCCCAGACTAGCGATGACTGGAGAAATCAGTTTGCGCGGTAAAGTATTACCTGTCGGTGGCATTAAAGAAAAAGTTATCGCCGCACATCGCTCTGGTGTAAACAAAATTATTTTATCAAAGCGTAACGAAAAAGATTTGAAAGAAATTCCTGAAGATGTAAAGTCACAAATAGAGTTCATATTTGCTGAGCATATAAATGATGTTATTTCTTATGCTTTAAAAATTGATTTATCCGATTGGAATGAGGATTTAATTCATGGTCAAAATGACAGGAATGTACACCGGAGAGAAGCACTGCGAAGTCACTCATGAACCGTCTAAATCAAATTTGCAAACGGATGCACCCCGGGACAATCAAGGGCGCGGAGAAAAGTTTTCCCCGACAGATTTAGTGGGTGCAGCTTTAGGCTCTTGCATTTTGACGACCCTGGCAATTGTTACCGAAAAAGATGGCGTTGACCTTAAGAATTCTCTGTTCACAGTCGAAAAAGAAATGACTTCAGATCCAAGACGTATTTCAGCCTTAACAGTTACATTGAATTTACCTAAAAATATTCCACAAAGTTACCGAGAGAAAGTCGCACATGTGGCGAACAATTGTCCTGTGAAAAAGTCATTGCATCCTGATTTGTCTGCAACAGTTGAAATTCATTACAACTTATAATCTATTTATATTCTTACCTGTAGGTAAGTCTAAAACATCTACATTTTTCGAAATCGTCAATGGAATCGCTGAGGGTAAACTTTTTTGAATCATCGATACCAATGAACTTCTGATTTTATCTTTTCGATAAAACTGATTGTGCACCAGACTGACTTCTCGGGAAGGCGAAGCCCCACTAAATTCTTTTAATCGACCAGGACTTTTAATATCTATCGTTGCTAACAGCGGCAGAAGTGTAAATCCGTTTTCCTGATCAACCATTTTTTTCAAGGTTTCTAAACTGCTGCTTTCAAAGAGCAAGTTTTTATTTAGATCCGAAATTTTTTTGCGATTCTGGCACAGCAACAAAGATTGTTCGCGAAAACAATGTCCATCAGTTAATAACCAAAGGTCGTTCGAATTTAATTCTTTCTGTTCGATTTTTTTGAGCTTGGCTAATGGGGACTTTTCCGAGACATACGCCAAAAAAGGTTCATAAAACAGTGGAATCGTACTTAAACCTTCATGATCTACCGGGGTCACTAACAGGCCTATATCTAAATCAGCATCGTCTATTTTTTTAAGAATTTGTGAGGTCTGAAGCTCTTCAACGATCACTTTCAAATTTGGATTCGCCGACATAAATCTTTTCAAAAAAAGTGGCAGTAAGTAAGGAGCCAGTGTCGGAATCACGCCAATTCGGATTTCACCTTTTGTTTCATCCTGATCCTCAGCCACGAGTTCATTGAACTTATGCGATTCTCTTAAAATCACTTTGGCTTGTTGAATTAATATACTTCCAGTTTTAGTTGTTTTAATCGGCTGCTCGCTTCGATCAAAAAGAATAATCCCTATTTCGTCTTCTAGTTTTTGAATCTGCATACTTAAAGTCGGCTGAGTTACGCTGCAGTTGCCAGCGGCCACACCAAAGTTTTTATGTTTATCGACGGCTACAATATACATAAGTTGCGTTAATGTCACATGGACCTCTATTTAAAAATAAGTGGAATAGTTATGTTAGATTTTGTTTTGCATTTAGTAAAAACAGTCGCTTCAAAAAGTTTTTTCAACTCTTTAAGCAAATATTTTTGGTCCTGGTCTCGGCCTGCCACACTAAGAACACTGTTTGAAACCAAAGTGTATTTTTTTACTTTTCCTGAAGGTAAAATTTCCAGACGGCACGACAAAGTCCCATGCATTAGTTCTATATTAGATAAAACAGAGTTTAAGTGTAAAAATTGTGGCTGTATGGATTTTTGAACAGATGCCGTGGATAGCCCTCCGGTCACATAGGGCCTAGGATTCACAAACCAGCCATGCATCACCAATCGACTTTTTAAAGGATCTCTGGTTCCTTTGACCTCGGTCACTCCGTGTGGAAAGCGCGGATCAAACACAATCAACTGGTTCATTTTCGATTCTATGCGATCTACAAAGTTGCTAAATTCATGATTCTTTTGATCTATAAAATGAGACCAATAATTTAACGTCTGCGGTTTTAAGATTAATGTTTCACCGCCACGAAATTCTTTTTTGTTGGGAGTCAAAGAATAAACGAAGGCCCATGGCCCATGCGGAACATCCGAATGCAAATTCTGAAAACAGCCATCGACATAATAACTTAACCAGGGCGGCGAAATATCATGACATCCTAAATTTTCACGCCCCCATTGAACTAAGTAAGAGTGAAAATTTTGATAATTAAGTTTTGAAAAATAATGAAAGGCTGGCGTACGAATTAAATGATACTGATCTTCATCATACCAAAAATCCCAAATAAATCTTTTGGAATGTGTCGATTTTGAATTTTCGAAATAGGACTCAAACTCGTCTCTAAGCTTTTTGTATTCAGGAAAAAAGTTTGCTTGCTTGTAATAACTTTTCATTTTTGACTAGAGACAATTTTCTGAAAAATTCTTCCAAAAATACTTTCACCAGCATTATTCTTCATCTCAATTTCAATGGTATCGTTTATTTTCATAAACGGGGTTTCAATTTTTCCATTTTTTATTTGCTCGATCATTCTTTTCTCGGCAAGGCAGCTGGATCCTGCTGCTGGATCTTCATTTGAAACTGTCCCACTGCCAATCAAAGTTCCGGCGGCTAAATCTCTGGTACGGGCAGCGTGTGCAATAAGCTCTCCGAAGTGAAAATGCATTTCTTTTGCGTTTGGCCGACCAAAAAACTGATTGTTATAACGAACTAGCAGTGGCAGTTCGACTCGACCTTGATTCCACGCAGAACCCAACTCATCTAAAGTCACAGCAAACGGAGATAACGCCTTGGTGGGCTTACTTTGAAAAAAACCGAAACCTTTTTCAAGCTCTTCCGGAATTAATCCACGCAAAGAAACATCGTTGATAAGAACTATTAATTTAATATGCTTCAGTGCAACTTCAGCAGAAGTTCCCATCGGGACGTGATCTACAATAATTCCAACTTCACCTTCAAAATCAGTCCCATGTGAAAAATCAACCTGAGGAATATCTTCATTTGGAGAAAGAAAACGGCCGCTTTCTGCTTGGTACATCAGGGGCACTGTTAATAAAGTCGCAGGCAGTGGCGCATTCCTAGCCTGACGCACCAGTTTTATGTGATGTATGTATGCCGAACCATCTGCAAAAAGCCACGTGCGCGGCAGGCAAGAGTGAAAATCTTTTTCATTCTTTATTTCTTCTGCCTGAGGATAATTTCCAGCATTTAGTGATTCATAGATTTTGTTCAGCTGAGGCTCCATAGCAGACCAGTTCTCGATAGCTTCACGTAAAGACGGACTGATGTG
Organism: Bdellovibrionales bacterium; assembly: GCA_043747425.1. Classification (GTDB taxonomy): domain Bacteria; phylum Bdellovibrionota; class Bdellovibrionia; order Bdellovibrionales; family Bdellovibrionaceae; genus Pseudobdellovibrio. The sequence goes on along the minus strand of JAYTPC010000099.1, from coordinate 10,787 downwards.
CTTTGCTTTTGCAAAATACTTTAGATCGCGGCTGACAACAATAAGTTCGCCGTCTAAAGATTTTGATTTTAATGATCCTAGCTTCACTTTGAAATCCTTTTTATTTAGTTAAACGTTACAAGCAAGTTAGCGCCAACAGCTCTAGAGTTTTTCAAACCATCGGCCAACTGACCAGAAACAGTTTCGAAAAAAACATTCACCCCTAAATTGGGAGCAAATTTAAACTGTCCGCCAATTGTTAGTGGGACCACAGTGTCTTTGATATTTTTTAAGCTTCCAGAAGAAATTTCATCTGACATCTTGATCGAAAAAGAAGGTCCCAAATAAACGCCAGCATAATCTTCAAACTTAAACATCAACAAAACAGGAATGTCGAAGTACGTGATTTTTCCGGTTATATCAGAACCAACTACTACGGTATCAGATACTTTGAATGGTCGTTCATTATAAAATAATCCTGACTTGATCGCGAAGTTTGTCGCAATATCAAACGTGCCTGAAGCACCGATTTGGTATCCGATAGATTGTTTGTCTGAACCCGTACCATCGGCATCCATTGAGCTCCATTTAAATCCGGCTTCAAGTCCCGCCATAGAATAAGAAATATTTGATTTTCCCTCGGTATTGGCAAATGCAATAGTTGCAGAAAAAATGAACAAGAACGCTGTAAAAAGTTTCATAAAACCTCCAGTTGTTTCTTGAAACTTTAACAACAACCGCAGTTAAAAACCAGTTTCCATTTTTTACTTGAGTCAGTAATTAAGACAACCTGCAGCATATGATACCTAAAGATCACGTCTTGTATTCTATAGAAGCACGCGACATTATTTTAGGATGAACAGCTTAATTCTTTACAATTATTTTAGAAGTTCAACTTCGTTTCGCGTTCGCATCGCTTTGGAATTAAAAAGCTTGGCTTACGAATACCGGTCCGTGCACTTGCTGGAAGACGGTGGCCAGCAAAACAAGGCCCCTTACCGACAGCTGAACCCTATGGGTGGCGTTCCAACTCTGGTTCATGAAGGAAAAACAATATCTCAGTCTTTAGTTATCCTAGAGTATTTGGACGATGCATTTCCAAGCACATATCAACTTTTTCCAAAACAAATTTACTTAAAGGCGCAGGTCAAACAGTTTTGCGAAATCATCAATGCGGACATGCATGCCTTTGGAAATCTTAAGGTCCTTCAGTATCTTGAAAAAAAGCACACTTACAGTCACAGCGACAAAGAAGAATGGGTCAAACATTGGTTTCACCAAGGGTTTACTTCTCTTGAAAAAATTCTGCAATCATCAGCAAAAGATTTTTGTTTTGGAACTGAAGTAACCGCAGCAGATGTTTTGCTTGTCCCGTTTGTAACCACAGCCGAACGCTATCATATGGATTTATCTATGTATCCTTATGTCAGTCGAATCTTTAAACATTGCATGCAGCACCCAGGATTTATTAAAGCACATCCATTTCAGCAAATAGATACGCCGTCGGAACTGCAACACAACTAGTTCCGACTAAACTCGTCCGATGAACAGAAAGCTCCATTTGTCGATGACGGGTACAAAAAGAAAAACAAGCATGCTGACATTCGTCCACATGAAAAACGCAAACCAACGCTCTTCTGCATCAGATCTGTAAACTCTGAAAAATTCTTTTAGCAACATAAAGGCAAATGGAAAAACCACTGCCGCAAAAACCCAGCTTGTTCGCAGAAAAAATGGCGACGCTATGGCAACACCTGCGTAACAAAAAGTATATAGACCGACATGAAACAAAGTTTTTTGAACTCCCAAAGCCGTGGGTAACGTTGGAATACCACCCAAACGGTAATCCTCTTTATACTTAATAGCTAAGGTCCAAAAGTGCGGCATTTGCCACAAAAACATAATCAAAAATAAATAAATGGACTCAGAATTGAAGATATTCGGATTATTTACTGCATAACCAATGGTGACAGGCATTGCACCAGGGATAGCTCCTGGAACCGCTGCAAAAATCCATTTTGGTTTCCAAATATAAGTATACAATCCGTTATATAAAATAACTGAAAAAAGTGACGCGTAACCGGCAACAGCAGAAAGCTCATACAACAGGTTAAGACCACAGAAAATCATCGCTACCGAAAGAATTAGCCCCGCAGCCGGAGTGATTTTCCCCGAGGCAATGGGTCTGTTTTGTGTGCGTGACATCTTTTGATCTAGTTTGTACTCTTGAACTTGGTTTAAAGCCAAACTGCCAGAGCTTAAAAAATAAAGACCACCCACAAAGGTTAGTAGATGTTGCCAGTTGAATAAAGTCTCGACCTGATAGCCAGTTGCATAGCCAGCAAGACCTGCCAGTAACACAAAGATGACGATACCGAACTTTGTTAAGCTTGAAAAAGTTTTAAACATGTAATTTTAAAGAACACTGCTTTGAAAAACACGGCTGTAGATATCTAAAGTGCAAATGATAAACAACAACGCCAGAAACAGAAAGCCACTGATAAAAATGGCTTTGTTAATTTTGGTTTCATATTTCATATGCATGAAAAAAGCGACGACCAAATAGGCTTTCACTGTTGCGATTGCAAACGCGATGAGCGCAGCGAAAGGCTGTAAATGCTCACGTATAGAATGAGCACCTATTGTCAAAAAAGTTAAAGCAAACAGACCAACTGCAACTTTAACGTAAACATCAAACGGAGTTACATGCTGCTCGGAATGGCCAGCTGTGCTTGATGAATGTGTTGTCGAATTTTGTGTTCCCATTTTTTTGCCTATTCCTTTTCTTTTATCCTACCAAATACAGCAGTGGAAATAAAAAGATCCAAATTAAATCGATGATATGCCAAAAAATTCCGACGCCTTCAACCGGAGTGTAATAGTTCGAATGAAACTCTCCACGCATCGTGCGTATCATGACCCAAATGATCATGCCCATGCCGATCAAGACGTGAATACCGTGCAAACCCGACATGCAGTAATAGAAACCAAAATACAAACCCAAGTTTGCGTGCTCTGGCTTAACCATTTCCATATTCAACATCTGACCCGGAAATATACCCAGATGAAATTTGTGCGAATACTCAAAATATTTAATCACCATGAAAATGGCTCCGCAAAGAACTGTTGCCGCTAATGCCAAAACAGCTTTTTTAGGCTGATTTTTTTGATTAAAATAAATTCCTAAAGCCATCGTAAAAGAAGACAAAATAAGAACCAAAGTATTAACAAACCCAAGTTTCCAATCCAAATATTTCGCACCTTCGGCAAACATCTCTGGGTACATGGTGTGATAAATTGTGTAACCAACGAATAACCCACCAAACATTAGAATTTCAGTAGCCATGAATAGCCAAATACCTTCTTTGTTCGATGAGTACTGATGCACCTCATCTTTAAAATGGGTAGCGACTTCAACTCCGTTTATAGTTCTACTTGTACTCATATGGCCCTGCGTTCACAGTTGGTTCGATGGCAAAATTATCATGTGGTGGTGGTGTCGACGTGGTCCATTCCAAAGTTTTACTGCCCCATGGATTATCTGGAGCCTTCGGTCCTTTTACAAAAGCACGAACCAAGGTTATAAGTCCAATTACAAAACCGATTGCAATCAACCAAGATCCCATTGTCGAAATTCGATTTAACTGTTGGTATTCTGGAAGGTAGTCAAAATATCTTCGCGGCATACCTTTAGCACCTAAAATAAATTGTGGAAAAAATGTGACGTTAAAGCCTATGAAAATCAGCACCCAAGACCAAATAGCCATGTTTTCATTGTACATTTTTCCGAACATTTTCGGAAACCAGTAATAAAATCCGCCCATGATCGCCATGAGTGTACCGCCAACCATCACATAGTGAAAGTGAGCCACAACAAAGTACGTGTCATGAAAATGCACGTCGACAGGAACAACTGCCAGCATAATTCCGGTCACACCACCGATAGCAAATAGAAATAAAAAACCAAGTGCGTACAGCATCGGAGCCGTAAATTCAATCGAGCCCTTGTACATGGTTGCAAGCCAGTTAAACATTTTAATGGCGGTCGGCACTCCAACCAACATCGTTAAAAAAGAAAACACGATTCCAGCAACTTCAGACTGACCAGATACGAAAAGATGATGTCCCCAAACAAAAAATGAAACAGCAGCAATTCCCAACGAAGAGTAAGCGATTGCTGTGTACCCAAAGATTGTTTTCTTAGTAAAAGTTGTCATCAGTTCAGAGATAACTCCCATGGCCGGTAAAATCATAATGTAAACGGCAGGATGCGAATAAAACCAAAAGAAATGTTGAAAAAGAACCGGGTCTCCACCTAATTTCGGATCAAAAATACCGATACCGAAAACGCGCTCCATCGTTAGCAAAAGTAAAGTTATGGCTAACACTGGCGTCGCTAAAACTTGAATGATCGCCGTTGAATACAAGGCCCAAACAAACAATGGGATTCGGTACATCGTCATTCCCGGACAACGCAGCTTGTGCACGGTCACAATAAAATTTAATCCGGTAAGAATCGAACTCATGCCCATAATAAAAACGGCCAAGACCATCATTACGACTGAAGTTCCCGTTCGAATTGAATACGGGGTGTAGAATGTCCAGCCCGTATCTATTTTATTAAAGAACAATGTCGCAAAAGCCAGAGTGGCTCCGGCCATTAAGCAGTACCACGACAATAAATTAATGCGCGGGAAAGCCACGTCTTTTGCGCCAATTTGCAATGGCAAAAAGAAGTTTCCTAAAATCGCGGGAATACCTGGAACGATCACCATGAAAACCATAATAGCTCCGTGATAAGTCATAATCCGGTTGTACAGATCAGCAGGATTTGCGGCCCCTTTAACTGCATTAGGCAACGTCGAAAGAAAGCTTGCACCTGCTTGCGCGTTGCTGGAGAAAAGTTCGAAGCGCAGCAGAAGCGCCATGATTCCGCCGATAAGGAAGAAGGTCATGACGGAAATGAAGTACATAACTCCGATGCGCTTATGATCAAGCGTTGTTAACCATGACCACAAACCTGAAGACTCATTTAAATAATTTTTTCCAGAAGCTGCATGACCCATTTTATACCTCTTAATTTAAACCTTTAATGTATTCGATTAGCGCATTTAATTCAGACTCAGAAAGTTGACCTTGATATGACGGCATTGGAGAAGGTCTTGGATATCCTTTAACAATGCGAGCCTGAGGTTCTAAGATAGATTGCCGTGCGTAGTTTTCGTCGAACGAAGCTTTGGTACCGTCGTCAAATTCTTCTTCTTTGCCCCATCTTTTGTACAACGAAGGGCCAACTTTAACTGCGGCATTGTCGACGTTGTGACATGATGAGCAAGCACGAGTCTTAAAGTACTTAGCTCCGCGCGCTGCTAGCGGTAACGATCCAATTTCAGATTCTTCAATCAACCACTTATCGAAATCTTCTTGAGAAACAACTCGGACCTTGGACAACATGCCAGAATGACTTGTGCCGCAGAACTCAGTACAGAACACATGAAATTCTCCCAGCTTTTCCGCGCGAAACCACAAAGCTGAATAGCGACCAGGGACGGCATCTTGTTTAATACGAAAACTAGGAACGTAAAACGAGTGAATAACATCTTCAGAAGTAAGAATTATTTTTATGTCTCTGTTGACTGGAACAACCAATTCTATGGCTTTAACTCCATTTTTGTATTCCATCGTCCAAGCCCATTGTTTGCCAGTCACGTGAATTTCTAAAGCGTTCTTCGGCATTGCCCGCATGTCGTGATAAACAACCCATCCCCAAGCGAAAACAAAAAGGAAAATAATAAGCGGAATAACTGACCACAAAATTTCTAGACGTGTATCGTGAGTAATATAAGGAGTTTTATCATTTGCAGATTTACGTTTGTACTTAACAGCAAAATAAATCATTCCACCGATTAAAATCGCGCAAGAAATAAAACTGACAACAAGTAAAAATCCATAAAGATTATCGACTTGCTTTGCGATATCAGTTCCCTGTTCAGGCATAAAAGTTCCAGCAGAGGCCAGATTCATCAACGTCCACAATGCCATTTAAGTTTTCTCCCTTTTTGCACGTATTAATACAGGCAGCAGCCACAACGCTAAAAACAGTGCAGAAATAGCAGCGCCAACCTGCATAACCCGAAATGCTTGCAGACCATATTTAGATTGATGTCTGTCATATTTAAAACAGTACAACATAACAGAATCCACAATGTTTCCAACTTTTCCGTTGGCAGCTTCATTCAAAGCTAACTTTACATCGCGAGGCTCAAATTGAATGCCGTGCAAATAGCGTGAAATGGTTCCATCCGCAGAAATAATAATTGCAGCTGAAGCATGCGACCACTCGCGAGCGGTTTCATTCCAACGAAATTGAAATCCCACTTGCTCCATCAGCGCATTAACGACAGCCTGGTCAGCAGTGACGAAATGCCATCCATTTTCAGATCCAGGACGATTATATATTTTTAAATAATTTTCTTTTTTCTTTAGCGCAACGTCAGAACTTTCTTTCGCATCGAAACTAAATGCAATGATGTCGAACTGGTTTCCTGGCGACCAATCTACATTTTTTAATGTATCTGTCAGACCATTCAAATGAAAGTTGCAAAGGCCAGGGCAGTTAAAATAGACCGGACTTAGTACAATCGGCTTTGGTGTTTTAAAAAAGGAAGAAAGTGGGACAAGTTCGCCTTTTTCAGTTCTTACTTGCAGCGACAAATCAATTTTTTGTCCAATTTTTTCGGTGATGCCGACACCTTTTAGTTCTTCTGGCATTACTGACGAAGCTTTTTCTGGCTCTTTTCCGGTGTAAGCTTCCTTCGCGCCAGTGGCTGCATTCGACTGAGCCCAGCCTGCTGAAGAGAAAAATAATAGAGTTAATAAAATTAATTTCACTTTTACCTTTTAGTCTGTACTTTTCGCGAACGTCGCAACGTCTTCTGCTTTGTCTTTTGATTTATTTTTCGTTATTGTTTCGATCCAGTTCAATACAGCCCAACGCTCACTTGGATTTAAAATTTGTTTGAAAGACGCCATTTGGCTTCCTTTAATACCATTTTGCAAAACTTTGAAATGGGCGATGATTCCTTCGCCTGCTTTCCATTGACCTTCAACCAAATTTCTTGCCGAGGCAATTCCGCCGACCAAGTCACCTTTAACTCCGTGGCAAGCGGCGCAATTTAATTTAAATAATTTTTCTCCTGCAACAGCTACTTCAGCACTTGGAAGCCAAGGTTCTTTTACGCTGGCTAAATCAAATTTTATAGCGCCAGCAGGAGTTGGATCCGAAACTTTTTCGTCCAACGAGATCCCCTTGTTTACAAAAACAATATAGAAAAAGAAAATAAAAACGAAACCGACCGAACCTAAAAGGGCTAGTAAGCCACCTTGATTATGATGATCATGATTTTCAGACATGAGTGAAAGCTCCCGGATTGTATGTAAACGTGTGATTGTCTTTAATTTTTAATATAGATTATTTCGCCCGTACGATCAATGCCAAGCTCTAGCCCCTTTTGAAGATTCAGTGCGCACACTGTAAGCACTACAAATGGGGGTTTTGCTCACAGAATTTGTAGAACTCGACTCGTCAAAAGCTTCGAACTAAGCGACACTTTAAGGGTGATAAACGACTTTCTATCTAAATCTATTTTCCTTCTCGGTTTAGGACTTTGTCTTTCCACAATGGGTTGCAATAAAGGCTTCACTTTAAAAATCGACGATCAAGACGTTTTGGCCTTCGGATCACAAAGCTCCTGTAACTTTATTACAACAAACGTACTTTCGAACACACTTCGAATTTCTTGGAAATCAGCTACACCTGTCACTCTGATCATAACAGCTGGTGTTCCAACCGAGTATGAATCTGAAATTCTTAGCGCTGCTGCAAAATGGAATTCTAGTTTGGGTAAGAACCTGCTTATCGTAAGGCGCGATAACAGATTTACAAACACTCCTGGAAACGATGGCGTTAACGCCATTTACTGGTCCACAGAATGGCAAACCGAACAAGCAACACAGCAAGCGCGAACTGCTGTTAGATGGGATATCAGTAAATTGAAGGATACCGATGTGCGAATTAATGCAAAAAATTTCGACTTTTTCAAAACCGATGATGTTGACCAAAGCGGAAGAATCCATCTGGAAAGTCTTATGATTCACGAGTTTGGCCACGTGCTGGGATTGACTCACATTGCTGATACAGCCAGCGTTATGCAAACGCAACTTAAGTCAGCAACCACCCGAAACCAACCCGGAGCCATCGATTTAAGCTCTGTGAACTGCGAGTACTGATGAAAAAATTATTAGTTTTATTTGTTGTTTTAGATTTTATTTTTATTGGCTTGATACTCAAGTATAATGCGCCCTACCCCAACAGGATTGTTTCATCCACCGATGGACTTGACGACCTTTCAGAGGGGCAAAAAAACAAGTGGAATTTAATCAAAACTTTGCAGTTTGATAGCACTGAAGACATCTTTTTTTTACAGACCAGCATGCTACAAATGATTTGTGAAACGTCCAGCCAGATCCAACTTCAGTTTCAAGCAAAAAATGTTGCTTTCGCAGGCGCGCAACCCACCATTTCGAATGTATATTCGTGTGATAAAATCAGAAAAGATCAGTCTCTAACAAAATTGACAACAGCTTTTTCAACTTTCAAAAAAATGCACATTGTGAAAACCTTGATGTTGGGGGAAAGCGAACTTAGATCCAGCCAGGTTTACTCGGATGAGGAATTTCCCTTGCAGTGGGAGTTAGTAGAAATCAATATCAGTGGCGAAAATACATTTAGCATCAATAAGTATGAAATCGAAAAAGTGTTGTCGACATCTTTTCAGTTCGAGATTCCTATTTCTGTAAGATAATTTGATCAGTCACTTGCACTTCGTCGGACTTTAAATCCGGCAACGTGTTCTTTTTATTTACTTTTTTTAGATTTTCTGGTTTTTCAGCATCTGCGACTTCAGCAGATCTTGGATATTGTTTCTTTATTTTTGCGTTTAAACGTTTAAGTCGGCCTTCCAGAGTCATTTTATTCTGAATGACATCGATATTTGCAGGATCAATTCTTTTGTAAACCCGGCCAACAGCAGCCCCTTTTTCAGGAAATTTGGTTTCGAAATTCGAATTCAAAGTATTGTAATTATTAATCAAACGAATAAGCTCAATGTGCGCTTCTTTTAAATTTTCAATTTTTGCTGATAATTCTGCGCCCTTTAATTTTTCTTTTTGTTGTATTAAGTTTTCGACTAGCTTTTGCTGATTTTCGACTTTTCCTTTTGCAATAATCAGTTGGTTTTGAACGGACATCCATTCCTCAGACTGCTTTCCAGAAAAAGCTGTGATTTTCTGTGCTGGGTCTACTGGTGCGCCCGTGTTGACTTGAGCTTGACCCACAGAGGCCATAATGAAAAAAGTTAGAAATAGTTTATCCCAGTACATTTTGTTTCCATTTCAAATCGAAATTTAAAAAATATATTCTCTTATAAAGCACGAAAGCTTGAACCGGATTTAGTTTGTCTAAAACGACATGACCATTTTTTATTTGCTTTAACAACTCTGGAACATCCCACCCAAAACGGCTGTCCGTAATTGTCTCTTGAAAGGCTTTAATATCTTCTTTTGAATCCAGTCCATTAATTTCCAAAGTGTAGTTCAAAGCCGTTATTTGCACTTCTGAATTTCCAAAATCTGAAATTTCCTGAGCCGCATTTTGAAATGCTGAAAATTCGACGACAGGTGCAAACTCTCCTGCTTCAGCTTCAGCTTCAGAAATTTCATTCGAAATTGGCGCTGAAACGTCATTTGAATATTCTGGCTGACCTTCAAAATTGACAAAGTACACCGCTTGACATTGCGGACAAGTAAACAGGGCGCCATAATTTCGCTCTAAAACCTGAACTTCGTTATGGCAGCTGGGGCAGTTCACTGTTTATCTGCCCTTTTGCCTGCGCCGTTCAGCTCGGTTTAATGTGCGCTCATCATCACCGCGATTACCTGCTGTTAATACACGTCGCTTGGGCGGCGGCGGCGAATCATTTTTATGGTCGATCGAAAAATCGCTAGTAGGTTCGGCAGGAGACGAATAATTTAACTCTGTTAAATTAGGCTCCTGAGACTTCATTTTTTCGATGGCATCTTCCATGCCTTCGCTAACCAGTTGCACACGCATCATTTTTTCCACGGTGTCAGACTTTAAAATATTATTTAAATATTCGAAAGCTTTAAATGCTTCTTTTTTATATTCGATCAATGGATCTTTTTGGCCATATGCACGCAGATTGATGCCTTCTTTCACTTTATCGATAGTGTAAAGATGCTCTTTCCAACGCTGATCGATTGCATTTAGCATGATCATTTTTGAAATTTGATCAAAGAACGGACCCATAGACTGCTTCTGATGATCGAATATTTTTTTAACTCGCGTTTGAATTTCGGTTTGAATCTGCTCAACTGTCATCGCCGAAAGCTCTAATTTAAAACCAAACAGATTCATCAAGGCATTATTTAAACCTTCGAAGTTCCATTCTTCTTTTTTTACATCTTCAGCCATATGCGTATCTAAAATAACCGAAACCACATCACCAAGCATGTCTAACAACGAACGTTCGATGTCAGCGCCTTCTAGAATCTGCCGTCTCATTTTATAGATCGCATTACGCTGCTGATTCATCACATCATCGTAATCCAGTAAATGTTTTCGAATATCGAAGTGATGTCCTTCGACTTTTCGTTGGGCTCCTTCGATGGCATTGGTAACCATTTTATGAGTTATTGGTTCGTCTTCAGGAATATTTAACATGCCCATA
>JAYTPC010000098.1:0-42914 GCA_043747425.1 Bdellovibrionales bacterium | reverse complement strand
CTATCATACTTAACACAACAAAAGAAAGTACGAGTTCTTACCAATTATGACCCAATCTGCAATTGCTCTGTATCTAGGCGAATCTTATGCAACTTTGGGGGTGTTTGATTTACTGGGCCCTAAAAAAACAAAGCCCATTTTTGAAAAATCAGCGTATTTACCGCAAACATCACTTAAAAATTTATTAAATCAAGCCGTTGCAAGCTGTCCAGAAAGTAAAATTGAGTCTATTTTTGTTGTTACTCGCTACTTAGATCGATTGAAAACATTTCGCCTCGGTGGAAGCGTCATTCAAGTGGTCCCCGTGGGCTTTGAAAACTCGTACTCACTATCAAACACCGAAAAACAATCGCTAGCAGCACCTGCTTTAATTTTAGCTGTGTCACCTGGTATAACAAAAGAAACTTTAAGCGCTGAGCTTGCACGACTAAAAAAAATAAACTCTGAAATAAATAAAGTTGTCTTTCAACTGCCTGAAACAATTTTTAGCCTTGAGCAAACTGAGACCATCAAATCTTTTTTCGCTGAAAATAATTTTAAACTATTCACGGTACCAAATCCTTTGGATTCTGAATCTGTCCGAAAAACCTTATTAAATGCGGGAAGCGAAGGCACGAAAGATGAATTCCTAGCAGATATTCAGGAAACTATTGGAAAAGATATTAAAACCTATTTTTGGATCGACAAGGGATTTTCTAATTCGTTCGACAACATTGACTTGTACTTCAGTTCACAAACTTTTTTGAAAAATTATTTAATTAAAGAAAACTTAACCCAACTTTTTTACTTTGATGTCGAAAATTGGAATCAAATCAAATTAGCCGAAGAACAAACCTGGCAAAGCCCCTGGGGCAACATTCATTACAGCCATCCCGCAAGCCGAAAATTTGAAATTTCTCCGTACTGCGAGCTAACCACAAGTCCCATAGGACAGTTTATGGTTTCACCTTCAGCGCCCCAGTTTGAGCCGGGCCCTATCATCGCGGGACGTTCTGTAAAAACGCTGGTTCTTGATGCTTTTTCTGAAGAGCTGAAAAATCACACTCTGATTGCTGGCTTATTTCCGCAGTTAAATTCGGATCTGATTCATCAAAAAGTGAACACGCAGTTTCAAATTTTACAAAAAGCCCAAAGCTTGGATCAAACGCGGTTGTCAAAAGCCGACGTTAAAGCCTGGCTGCATTTTTCAGTGACGACCTGGATACTAAAAAGTTTCAACTCTACCCCTTCTCGCATCATCGGAGATTTCGGATCTTTTTTCTATCAGAACTTAAAAAATTTTCCCGCCTTTAGTTTTTCCAATTTTAGTTGGCTGGAAGAAATCATTGTTGAAGCTCAGGCCATCACAAAAAGGGATAACTAAATTGAATTTTCATCAGACGCAACAGCTGCTTAAAACGATCTTGAATCCGTTCGGTTCGGCCTCATTAGTAACAGAGGACGGAAAGCTGTTAGCCTCTGCTGATACCCAAATACTGAAATCAACCACAAGTCGGCTTGTGGTTCTGCAGATTATAAAAAAATATCTGAATCCTCAGGTTGGTGATTTATTTATTTTGAATGATCCGGAAAATGGTGGTCTTAACTACCAAAACATTTTCTTCATTACTCGGCTGACGGAAAAACTGTTTTTAGTGTTTGTGAAAGAAATCGATCAGATTAATTTCAAGATTCCACCAACTCCACTTTTTGACAAAGGACTTAAAAATAAAACTGTGTGGCCTTTTTTGGTAGATCAAAATCCACACGCAAATATTTTAAGTGATTTTTTTGAAAAAAGTTGGAATTCGGTTCATGAACTAAAGTCGCTCACTGCTTACTTGTCTGAAATAGCTATCACCAAGAATCAAGTTATCTATTTTAAAATTGTTTCGCAGATTTTGGAACAGAACTTCAACACCCGAGCTATCGGCCAGAATGAAACGCTGGCGAAATTAACTTCCTCAGAAAGTGTAAAGTTGAAATTGACGATCGATGAAAAGCAAAATCAAAGATCCATTCACGCCGACTTTTCTCAAACTTCTTCCGCGGGAAAGATATCAGCTGCATCGCACATCGTCGAAAGTGCTTTGGTTGCAACCATCAGTGATATTTATGGTATGACCGGATTTCTTTCACAACCTGTCCTAGATCTCATACGCTTGTCTTTACCACCTCAGTCTATGGTTTCAAAAGCCCATCAGATGGGAAGTCATAATCTGCTTTTACAAAAAGTAGTTACAGAGCAGGTTACTTTTTTATTGGCAGGTCTAAATCGGAAAAATAAAGCTGTTCCTGCTGCGTTTCAACTCAGTCCAGAGTTTCATGTAGAACTTCAAATCGAAAAAAATTACCACTTGATCAGTGCAGACGCAAAGAAGCTTGTTTTTAAAGACTTTGATTATTTGATTAAGTCACAGAAAGTATCACCCCTTATGATGCAGCAGATTGACGGAAATATAAAATTTAAATTTAAGATTGAAACAACAGAAAATATTTCAGTCCATCCAAAGTTAATACTGCATAACCGTAATTCAGATTTTATGACCATTTCTGGTGCTTCTATAAATCAGGAAAAGGCGACTCCACTTAAGAAAAATGACATTGTCGAACTCAATTGGAATTTAGTTAAATAATTCGAGCGCCTAATTTTATCAAAGCTTCTTGAATTTTCTCTATATGCTGATGACTTGTAGTTTCTAGCACAAATTCAATTCTCGTTTCTTTTAAATTCAAGTCACCACGTATTCTATCATGATGAACCTCAAGGACGTTGGCTCGCTGGTCGGCTAATACCTGAGTCAGCTTACTTAAACTGCCGGGAACATCGGGTGCAATCACAGAAAGCTCGCACAACCGTCCGCGTTCGATTTGACCACGCTGAATAACTTGAGAAATAATATTCAGATCAATATTGCCGCCGCAAATAAGCAAACATGTTTTTTTACCTAAAGCCAGATTCTTTTTATGCACCATTGCTGCTGCCAAAGCCACTGCACCAGAACCCTCGGCTATCGTTTTTACTCTTTCGATTAAAAAAACAATGGCCTCTGCAATCTGTGCGTCAGTCACTGTCACCACATCATCAACAAGATTTTTTATGAAAGAATCATACATGATTTGGCTGGGGGTTTTTATCGCGATACCATCTGCCAAGGTAGAAACCGCATGCTCAATAGGCTGAAAAGACTTGTTTTTAAATAACTGTTGCATGGTGCTGACAACATTTACCTGAGCACCAAAGATTTTTATCTTAGGATTGATTGCCTTAATGGTTGTCGCAATACCACTGATAAGTCCACCGCCACCTATGGGAATAACAATAGAATCTAAGTCTTTCACTTGATCTAGAATTTCAAGGCCAATGGTCCCTTGGCCTGCGATCACATGTTCATCTTCGAAGGGGTGAACGAACACATATCCTTTTTCTTTAGCCAACGCGTACGCATGATCACGAGATTCATCAAACATTTGTCCGTGTAATATAACCTCGGCACCATAGTTTTTAGTGGCCTGAATTTTTGAAAGTGAAGCCGTTTCTGGCATTACGATAATGGATTTAACCCCGCTAGCACTAGAGCTAAGCGCCACACCTTGCGCATGATTACCCGCAGAGCACGCAATAACTCCACGCTTTTTTTCAGCGTCTGTAAGGCTTGCAATTTTATTAGCTGCGCCTCTCAGCTTGAAACTGCCGGTACGCTGGTTATTTTCTAGTTTCAAATAAACTTCGCTGCCGATCAATTCAGATGTTGAATGGGTATAAGCACACGGAGTTTTTACAATAATATTTTGAATCGTTTTTTGCGCTGATTCGATATCTTTTAATGTGACTTTCATGTCACCAGTATACAGTTATTCCCCATAGTGGTGGATACTGAGATTTCATATGTTCGTACAAAGATCCAGACTTAAGTCGAAGTCCATCAATGTTGGTATTTAAAGGCTGAGGCATGGTTGTGGGATCTAGCTCATTTCGTTCATCGAAAAATATAAATGGAGCTAAACATTTACCACAGCCATTGCACTTTTTAACAGGGTCATCTTTTTGTTCGTTCACAGTGGAACAAATATGACAGCGACGGATGTGAATTTTGCTTGGAGTATTCATGTTCACCTCTTTGAGTTTAACAATACTGGCTATCATTGCAACGAAAGGGCCCTAAGTTCTAACAATGAAATGCGCCTGAATGAGAATGAAACCTTTGTAATCAGTTTGAGATGTTCAGTGACTTGACGCGAAAGCCATATTTGCACGCAATATCATTATGAGAAAAAATACTAACTCTTTAGACAGTGATTAAAAGCTCTTCGCTTAGCTCTACGAAGCCCTGTAATCAACCGGAATAGGCTTTGCAATGTTACATCAGTAGCTCGGGGGAGTGACCATGAAAAATAGAATATTCAAAATCGCAATCCTAGGGTTCATCATATCACTTCAAAGTCTATTATTTCAAAACTGTTCTAAAGTGCAAGTTGCAGATGTTGCCTCGATAGCACCAGCAGTAGAAGCAGATAGATCACCGGCTTCGGTGGAAACTGCTTTGGCTGCTAAAAAATACCTGACACGCACAGGTACTTTGGATTCGGCAAAAACAAAAGTAGACCTTTTACTTATAATAGATAACTCAGGATCTATGAAAGAAGATTCACTAGCGCTAGCCGGTAAACTTTCAGAGTTTTTTGTCTATTTATCTAATTCGAATATCGATTGGCAGATGTGCTTAACAACTACAAATTTAAGTACGCAAGGAATGTCTTACGCTTGGAAGGATGGCTTAAACGGAATCGTTTTAAATAATTCGACACAAAATATTCAGACGGTAGTTACAAATTCTGTTGATTACTTGTATACAACAGCACCTACAAGTGGGGACGAACGCGGAGTAGCACAGGCTTACAAACACAGGTTAAATTCAGCGAATAAGAGTTGTTACCGAGACGGCGCCTCTTTTTCTTCAATTGTTATTTCTGATGAAGACGAACGCAGTGCCGGAGAAATCGACTACAGTAAAATGATTCCACTACCGACACGTATTAACAAATTATCTGGCCCCATTGAAGAAATAGATAGACCAGAATTTTATATTTCTGAATTTAAGAAATACAGCCCAAATACAAATATTCAGGCTCACTCCATAGTTGTACCCAGTAAGGATGAAGCCTGTTTTATGGCTCAAGATAAATTTGCAGGAGCTTCATTTGGCACATTCTACGAAAAACTTTCGACATTAACATCCGGTACGATTACAAGTATATGTGAAACAAACTATTCAACGAATTTAAAAACCATTTCTACCAGCATTCTAGATTTGTCACAAAAAATACAATTAGAATGCATTCCAACAGAAGCCCCAGAAGTTAAAATTTATCCAATGGACTCTTCTGTCACTTACAATTTAACAGGCAATTTAATTTCTTTGAATTATCCGTCTGATAAAAGTTATAAAGTCTCTGTCAGCTACACGTGTGACTAAGAATTGCAAATTTTGTAGAAGCTATCAGGATCTAACGAAGCACCGCCAATTAAAAAACCATTCACGTAAGGAACTTGTAAAAGTTCCTTTGCGTTTTCAGGCTTTACACTGCCGCCATAAAGCAATTTGAAATTCTTAAAATTTAAATCTGTTAGCTTTTGAAAAAGCTTTTCGTGAATCTGAACAACTTGTTCTAAAGTTGCAACTTTTCCTGTGCCTATCGCCCAAATTGGTTCGTAAGCAATGACGATTTGTAAACTGGTGTCGATGTCAGACAGGGCTTTTTCTAACTGTTGGAAACAAACATTCTGTGTTTCACCCGCTTCTCTTTGATCCAACGTTTCACCGATGCACAAAATAGGAATTAGTTTTAAACTTTGTAAAAGTTTTAACTTTGAATTTAATAATAAATCTGTTTCTGCAAAAAATTGTCTGCGTTCGCTATGACCAACCAAAGCATATTGTGATCCTAATGTTTTTGCGACATCCGCAGAATTTTCGCCAGTGTAGGCACCTGATTTTTCCGAAAAAATATTTTGCGGTCCGAACTGAATTTTTGTATTTGAACACGATTTCGAGACCGCATCCAATGAAAATGCGGAAGGAAAAAGTATCACGTCGCTTTGACTGAATATTCCATTTGCTGCCAGCTTTAGAAAATCGGCAATAAACTTTACTGATTCTGCTGGTGACTTATTTAATTTCCAGTTAGCAGCAAATATTTTTTTCACGGCATCACTTCACTTTGTTTTCGCGGACGAAGAATTTCTAATCCTGGAAGTTTTTCGCCTTGCAGATATTCTAGACTGGCTCCGCCACCGGTTGAAATATGTGTCATCTTGTCAGCAAAGCCAGAGGCTTCAGCTGCCGCTGCAGAATCACCACCACCTACGATTTTGATTCCTTTTGAATTTGCCAACGTTTTTGCAATTGCAAAAGTACCTTCAGAAAATGCAGGGTTTTCAAAAACTCCCATAGGGCCGTTCCAAAAAACTGTGGCTGCATTTTCCAGTAGTGTTGTAAAGTTTTTAATAGTTTTAGGACCGATATCTAAACCCATTTCGGTATCTTTAATGGAGGCGTCGGTGGTTACACGTTTGTTTGCAACATTGCCAAATTCTGTACTGACCAAATGATCTACTGGTAACAACAAAGTTTTTCCGCGCGCTTCTATTCGCTGAATCATTTCCTTAGCATATTTTATTTTTTCGACTTCAACCAAAGACTTTCCCACAGAAATATTTTGCGCCTTTAGGAAAGTATAAGCCATGGCACCACCAACAACAAAACCATCAACGATATCAATCAGTTTTTCGATGACTGGAATTTTATCTGAGATTTTTGCTCCGCCAAGGACTGCTATATATGGTTTTTTTGGTTGATCCATCAGGCTATCTAACATTTTGACTTCTTTTTCGATCAGCAAACCAATTCCTTTTTTAATCATCACCTCTGGAAGTGCGTGAATGCTGGCGTGTGCTCGGTGGCTAGCACCGAAAGCATCATTGATATAAATATCTGAATACGAAGCCCAGTTTTGTGCTAATTCTAAAGTGTTATTTGTTTCTCCGGCATCAAACCGTAAATTTTCTAAGCAGATAATTTCATTCTTCATATTACCATACAGAATGTGTTTTACACCTTCTGAGCTGGGCTCTGCCATAAGAACAATTTCTTTATTTAGAATTTCAGATAATCTTTTTGCAATGGGTTCTAATGAAAACTGTTTGTCATCGGCAGATTTTGGTCGACCTAGGTGCGAAGAAATTATTAATTTTGCACCTTTTTCTAAACAGTAATTGATTGTTGGTAGACTTGCAGTGATACGAGTTTCATCCGTAATTTTTCCATCTTTCAACGGAACATTTAAATCCAATCGCAAAAACACTGTTTTTCCGTTTAATTCAAAATCACGAACTGTTTTTATTCCTTTAAGCCCTGATGACATAACCTGCCTTTACTATTGATTATTAAACTAATTTTGTTTCGAAGCCATGAACAATACCATGTCGACCATCCGACATGAAAAACCGTACTCGTTGTCATACCAAGATAAAACTTTTGCCATACGATTTCCGATCACCATTGTTGTTTTGGCGTCTACAATTGAAGAATGCGGATTTCCGTTAAAATCCACACTGACAAGTTCTTGCTCTTCAACGGCTAGCACGCCTTTCAGCGGACCGTTCGCAGCAGCTTTTAACGCGTCGTTAATTGCAGTGACTGTCATATCTTTTTTCGAATTAAAAGTGAAATCAACCAAGCTGACATTTGGTGTCGGCACGCGGATAGAAAGTCCGTCAATCTTGCCTTTTAATTCTGGCAAAACTAAGCCAACAGCTTTTGCGGCTCCAGTTGTCGTCGGAATCAACGAAACGGCAGCGCTGCGGGCACGACGTAAATCTTTATGAGCAGTATCTAAAATTCGTTGGTCACCTGTGTAAGAGTGAACCGTCATCATCGTTCCACTTTCGATTCCAAAAGTTTCATGTAAAACTTTAGCCAGCGGAGCTAAACAGTTTGTTGTGCACGAAGCATTTGAAATAAATGTGTGCTTCGCAGAATCGTACTGCGTGTGGTTGATACCGAAAACAACAGTCATATCTACACCGTCTGCCGGTGAAGACACCATGACTTTTTTTGCTCCAGCTGAAATGTGCTTTTGATAATCTTCTTTACCCTTCATCACGCCCGTACATTCCATCACGTAATCAACGTCCCAAGATTTCCAAGGAATTTGTGCTGGATCTTTACTTTGTGAAACTGGAATGCGTTTTCCATTCACAATCAAAACATTATCTTCATGACTAACTTCACCTTTGAAAATTCCATGAGATGAATCGTACTTAAGTAAGTGAGCCATACCTTCAGCGCTATCCAAAGAATTGATACCAACGATATCTAATTTTTCAAAGCCTGCTCGAAAAAAAATACGTCCAATGCGTCCGAATCCGTTGATTCCCACTTTAACTTTCGTCATAAATCTCCTTTGTTCTTTTACTGGTAATTTGCATCAACATAATCTGTAGACTAATCCCAGATCAATTTTTTAAACATCTGCTTTGCATTTTTTTTTGTCTGAATTGACAACTGTTCCAAAGTTATATTTTTTAAATCCGCAACAACCTGAGCCGTGTGCACCACATAGGCAGAAGTATTGATTTTTCCACGCATCGGTACAGGTGCCAAAAACGGAGCATCCGTTTCTACGTGCAGGCGGTCCAGTGGAACTATTTCTTTGACGGTGTCTCTTAGGCTTTGTGCATTTTTAAAAGTCACGACTCCTGAAATAGAAATATTGTAGCCTAGGTTTAAGGCTTGCTGAGCAAGCCAACTTGTTCCAGTGAAGCAGTGAATAACACCGATAACTTTACCTTTAAATTCGCTCATGATGGCAATGGTATCTTCTTCAGCATCACGCGTATGAATTTCTACTGGTAAATTTAAATCTTCGGCAATTTTTAATTGCTCTCGAAAGGCGTGCTTTTGTTCATCACGCGGTGACTGATCGTAATAATAGTCTAAGCCGATTTCACCAATAGCAACGACACTAGGATGAGTTGCATTTTCACGCAGAAAGCGACCAACATCGTCTGAATACTTCACTCCTTCATGTGGATGAATACCCAAGGTACAGTAAACATCTGGTGCAAATTTTTTTGCAAGTTCCAGCACGATCGGCAAATCATCGGGATCAGTGCCTATCGTAATTAATTTTTTAACTCCAGCAGCTTGAGCCAATTTAAAAGCAGCCTCTGGCCCACCTTCTAGACGATCTAAATGACAATGTATATCAACCCATTCGAACATAACCCACCCACATTTTTTCTAAAATTAAAACTGGATCCATATTTCCCAAAATATCTTTTTCAGCCGAAACCAAATCGTCAGATAGTTGCAATAATTTATGACTGGTCAAGGCCACGACCTGTTGAAAATAGGTTTTGTGTTGCTCTGGTAACAAAATACTATTTTGGCTTTCAGCAGCTTGGCTTTTCAAAGCGATATAAAGAATTTGTAACCAAGCAGAAATTGTTTGCAGAGTCCATGTTTTATCTTTTACTTGCGTGCGCCAATTGTTTTTTAATAAAAATTCTTTATCAGCAAGAAATTGTTCTAATAGTTGATACGATTCGGTACGTCGTTCGATTCCGGCCACTGATGTTAAATGAATTAATTTTTCGATTTGCCCTTGGCTTTCAGAATAGGCCCAGTTTGGCAGTCCTGGTTTTATTTTTTTTAAATGATCAGGTTCTAAACTTTGAAAAGCCATAATTTGGCAGCGAGAGCGAATCGTCGATAAAAATTGCTGAGCATCCGGACCAATCAAAAAAAAGTAAATGTTTTCAAAAGGCTCTTCTAAGGTTTTTAGAAGCGCGTTTGCAGCTTGTGCATTCATTCGGTGGGCTTGATCTATCAAAACGACTCGCGCTGAACCAAGGCCAGATAAAGAAAGTGAATCTAACACGTTACGAACAGCTTCCACCTTAATAACGGGTTTCGCCATCGTTGTGTCAGGGCTTAATTTGTATAAATTTTCAGATTGCTCTTTGGCTACACGTAAACACGGGCCGCAGGTGCCACAGCTGACTTCTGATTCCTGGCAGATCAGAGCCTGCGCAAAAGCCAAAGCTGTTTTGTATTTTCCAATTGAATGAGGGCCGACAAATAAAAAGGCGTGGGGCCAGCGGTTTTGCGAAATAAGACTTAATAACTGCTGTTTGTTTTTTTCATGTCCAACGACTTCGTTGATCAGACAAGCCATTGACGACCTTGCAGTTCCAGCAGTAGCTCTGAAAAAAGTTTTTCTGGTGGCTGAGCCGCGTTTAGAACTAACCACTCTTTCGGGTTTGTTACTGATTGTTCTAAAAATCCATTACGTACACGCTGGTGAAATTCAGCGGCTTCTGATTCAATACGGTCTTCATCGACACCCACTTCGGTGACTCGATTTTGCCTGCGTTTTTTTGATTCCTCGACTGTTAGATCCAAAAGAATTTGCAAATGAGGTTTCAAATTTTCAGTCGCAAATGCGTTTAACCAAATCACTTCCTCTTTAGAAATCTGCCGCCCACCTGCTTGAAACGCAATAGAGCTTGCACTGAATCGGTCACACAAAACCCATTTTTCTTTTTGTAACGCTGGCCTGATAACTTGATCAACGTGTTGAGCCCGGCAAGCTTGGTAAAGTAACAATTCTGTGCGCGCAGTCGGAGGAGTAACAGATTTTTCTAAAATAATTTCTCGTAGACGGTCACCGATCGGCGTTCCGCCAGGTTCACGAGTTTTTATGTAAGCAATCTGAAGCGATTCCAAATGCCGCTCAAGTTGCCTCATCAGCGAAGACTTGCCCGAGCCATCTAATCCTTCAAAAGCTAAAAAAATCATGCGGTTAGTTATCGCTTAATTGAGCATGCAAGTCATCATTAAACAGTGCGGCAAAAACGGAATAACTTGATCTAGCACTGGACGATCTTCAGCAGTCCATATAATTTGGTTTTTTCATTGGTATCCGAAGGAGTTTTTTATGATGACGTTCTTAGCTATTGTTCACATTATCGCCTGCTTGGGTTTAGTCGGACTTGTACTGATACAGGATTCTAAGGGCGGCGGAGTATTCGCATCTCAAGGAAGTTCAAATTCAGTATTGGGAGCAACTGGTGCTACCACTCTGGCGCAAACGATGACGAAAATTATTGCGACTGTTTTTGCCTTAACTTGTATTACTCTGTCGATCATGTCGGCTAGAGGCGAAAAATCTGTTGTCGATAGCGGTGTGCTTCCGGCAACTCAAGCTGTTTCAACCGAAACTACTCCGGTAACTGCGCCTGCAACAACCCCGGCGCCTGAAGCAACAACGCCTCCTGCACAACCTACAAAATAAATCGCGTGAAGCTGAAGCCTTGGCTAGTTCCGGCGCTACTAGGCGCTGGAATATTAATAATTCTACTATCGCTGTTTGGACCAAAGACCTCGAATAGGTCTCAGGTCACTCATGGTGACCTGGCTTTTCTGAGTGAAAAAACGGGTACGGTCTTTGTTCAAAATTTTGAAATGCCTGAACCGATTATTCTAAAAACCAATTTTGCATTACATTCCAAAGATAGCGTTCGCACAGACAAGCAGTCCGATGCGCTGATTCAGTTTGAAAATGAAGGTCAGTTTAGATTGTCCCAAAATACCGAAGTTTTGCTAGAACTGCTAGACAACAACGAACCAGTTGTTGTTGTCAAAAATGGTGAAATCTCGATAGAAAAATTTGGCCGAGCACCTTCGTTCTGGGTTAGGAAAGATGGCAAATCTTTAAGTGCCGTAGATTTTGCGCTTTCCGACAAAAAAAATGCACCGAAATTAAAAGAGCAATTACCAGCAAGACAAGAAACAACTTTATCGCAAACGGATATCGAAGTCGTCATGTCTGGTAAAAAAACTGATTTCTTCAAATGCTTTGGTCAAACACTTCAGAAAAATCCGCAGGCACGTGGTCAGGTTCTGATCGCTTTTAAAATAGAAAAAAACGGACAGACTACTAAAATTGAAATTTCCAAATCAGACATCGTTGATAATACTTTTAAAACATGTTTATTGGAAGTTGTTGCACGCACGCAGTTTAAATCATTCTCGGGTACACCGATTCAAACTATTTTCCCGTTAAAATTCGAATAAGCTATTTTTTACCTGTAGTCGTTGAAATAATCGATGCGACTTGGAACCCAGGGCTCGAAAAAGCCTTCTAATTCGTACACATGTCCACCATCGATCACTTTTTCACGAAGGGGCTCTACTTTCGTTGTCCAAGTCAGAGAAATCATCTTTTTTTCGATGAGATAATTTTTTATCATCTCGAAACCCGACAAACCAATAATACGGCGACGAGTTAGCTCTTCGAACGAAAAGACAAGTTGATCGTTTGTAAACCCATATTGCTGTGTGAGTTCGTTGATAATGCTGCCAAGCTCTTCCAATGATAATCTTTGATCTTGAACCAAATCTAACGCCACTTGAAATGTATTCGATGTCGGAAACGTCCGTCTGCCAAATTTCAAATAATATTCTGGATCTGTATCCGTGGCCAAATTGATATAAATTTTTTCAACGGGATCTTGAATTTCGATTAATGACTGCAGTCGCAGAATTTCGTCAATTTGCGAATCAGTCACACCGAAATCATCTAATATTTCTGTTAAGATGGACTCCGTGTGGCGACGCGCACAAATATCTGAAAATAAATTGTATATTGTTGCATCCGATTCGGAATCATCACCAAAACAAATCATACGAACATCTGCACTTAGCCGAGTTCTTAGCTGCAGCAAGGACTGAACTTTGTAACCAACCTGTTTTTTCAAAAATAAGATTCTTTTCGGTGCTAAATTACGAAGATTATCTTTGTAAAACATACCTACAGGTTTTATTTGATCAATAAGAAATTTTTCATAAATTTTTGATTCCATCTGCGGCGGTGAAGCAGAAACGAAAAAGATGGCTAGATCCTCTTCCAAAAAATTCTTTTTGCGGTAGCGTCCAAGGCTACGAATCAAACTTTGCGTTCCCGGAACATTTTTTTTGGTGAAGGCTTTTTCAAAAACAGTGCGCATCAGACTGCTCAGTGAATCGATAGAAGTATCCAAATAGGTTTTATCTAAGTCCCAGATATAAACCTCTGAGCTGCTTTCAATTTGTGCTTTTGGCTCGTAATCGAAATAAACCACATCTAAGTTTGTCGTTGAGCGCTGTTTCCAGTGATTCATACTTACTATTCTAAAGCAAAAATGGCTTATTTGCCAAAAGAAAGAAAATAGACTAGTTTTCACCGATTATGAACTCAGCCTTCGAAACTTGGAAATTGGAAAAAAGTGTTAAAGAATCTGATCTTATTTTTACACGTGCGCTAAAGTCATCTTATCATCAAGAGCTTTTTAATAAACTGGCGAACGACTTGGTCGACCAAAAGCCTAGTTTTTCCGAAGGCCTTAAGATGTTGGAGCTTTTTACAGATTTGATTTTGATGGATTACAGTGAAGCTTTGTTTTTATACACTGACAATCTAGACACCTGGAAAAGTTATCTGCTGAACCTGCGTTATCCGATGACCACCCACCACGATGATGCCATGAAAAATAAATTTGAAAGTTTACCATGGCCATACGGCGTTAAGACAAAGTTTGAACGCCGCGGTGACCATGCCGGTATTGAAATAAAATTTTTCGTCAGTTCGCAGGCTGATGTTATAAAATTAATTGCCTCTCTTGAGCGAGTCAAAGCAGAGCTTAAATAAATGAATTTTATCTTTAATTCGTTGCCACAATTTGATCGCATCGAAATTTCAGCTGAAAGCAAAGAATCTGATATCGCTGACCGAGTGCGGAAGCTGTACCCAAAAGAAATTATTTTTGATTTGGATTCTGAAAAGTCTGAGTCTGCTTCTGATCGCGGGCGATTAACTGCCTTCGAATTTGAGAAATCAAAAAAACAACTTTTACTGACCAGCTTTAAGGGTCAGTTTTTCAAACGATGCCCTGGGGCTACACAAAAAAAAGCGCTTACTTGTTGCAACTATCATGTGTTAAACCTTGGCAGTCAGTGCAACATGAATTGCAGTTATTGTTATCTGCAAAGTTATTTAAACACCAAGCAAACAAAAATATTTACCAACATTGAAGTCGCACTTTCAGAATTAAAAATAATGGCTGATCAGTTTCCAGATCATGGCTTTCGTGTCGGTACTGGCGAAGTGATCGATTCACTTTCACTAGATCAAGTGACGCTCTTTTCAAGAAAACTGATTCCGTTCTTCAATCAGTATCCAAAGTGGAATCTTGAGTTTAAAACAAAGTCCAATTTCGTGGAGCAGTTTTTAGATCTAAAAACTGCCGGTAACACCATAGTTAGTTGGTCTGTAAATCCACAATATATTATCAACCGGGAAGAGCACGGTACAGCAAGTCTTTCAGAACGGCTTTCGGCCGCACGAAAATGTAAAGACAGTGGTTACCAAGTGGCTTTTCATATTGATCCCATGATCTGGCACCCCGAATGGAAAGAAAATTACTCAGAATTAGCGACTGAAATTCAATCGCACTTTAGTGCAGAAGACGTAAACATAATTTCTTTGGGTGCTCTGCGCATTCAACCAGAACAGCGCCATATGATGCGAGAACGCTTTGGTATGAAATCCTTAGTGACAGCGGCCGAGCTTTTTCCAAGTGAGGGCAATAAATTAAGATATGATGCCAGCATTCGTACTGAGATGTTTCAGTTTATGATCAGCCAATTTAAAAACAACGATCCAAAATGGAATATATTTTTATGTATGGAAACTCCGGAAACGTGGATTGGTTCATTCGAAAAGGTTCCGATGCAGATGCCGGAATTGAAATCCGTGTTTAAACCATTACCTGTAATTCAAACAACTACTCGAAATCTTTGATTCGAATATTCGTTTTTGGAAAATCAATCCAACTTTCATTTGCAGGAAAATTTTTAGGCCGGCCTTCAGTCAAATTCTTAAATTTTAGAAAACCGGTAAGGGCGCACAAGAAAGCTTCGAAAGCATGACTGTTCTCAATCATTTGTTTCATATCTTGATGATAAATAAATGTTAAATTCTTTTCATTTAAATGATGTAAGAACTGTTTTCGGGCTTCATCACCACCGAAGGCCGCGCGGTGATTACGCAAATGAGACTTCATCATATCCATCATGCGTCCGATACGCCACAAAGTAAGTCCCGGGTTAACTTCAATGCATTTTACATTTGAATCAATACGTTTCGTGATAAACTGTGCCCGGGCAAGCAGTGGCGCTGAATTGGAACCCATCGCGTGGTGCATCGTAAATTGTTCTTCTAGCTCTGTTGCGAAATGCATCTCGACACAACGCTGAGTGTACGGAGTGAATATCTTTTTGGGTTTTTTCTTTTTCATTTTTTCGTCGTGGTGATTCCACATCCACTGAATGTGTTCTTCATTGCAATTTTCATAACCCGGACACTTTTTTGTGCAGCTTAAGCACGATGGCAAGCTCCAGGGAATATCAAAGGCGACGTATTCTAAAGTATCTTTATTTTGATCAATCAGATCATGAATTTTTAAGTCCACAGAAATTTTTTCTTCTGATTTTAATTTTTCAAATAATCTAGATAGGAAAATTTTTTTATTTTGCGGATAATATTCGATCAAGGCAACACAGGCTTTATCTGATTTACCACCAGCTAAAGAAATCCCTAAGAAGCGGACCACGTCGTTTGTTTTGGAGACTGATTTATGATTATCTAAAGACTCTATTGATTTGCTTGCGCTGGATTTACTTACAGTGGATTTACTGGCAGTGCGTTTAGACATTGAAACTTTTCGTTTTGACATGCTTGCACCACTTTCTGGCGGTTTTCAGGCGGAACCCACACAAGAACACAACCGCCGCCTCCTGCTCCACATATTTTAACGGCTAAGGCTCCAGCGGCTAAAGTGATTTTTGCTAATTTTTCAATTTCTGGACTACTGAAAGCCGGTGTCAGCTGGATGCGAGCTTCAAATTCTTGTCTGAACAACTGCGGCAGTTCTGACCAATGACTTTGTTGGATTGCAGATTTTAAATCATCTGCAATCAGTTTTATTTTCTTTAGTGCCGAAAGCACCTTGAAATCACCTTCGACGGCCGATTTCAAAACTTCGAAATTATTTAATCCACTGTGATGAGACTTGCCCGTATAAACTAGCAAAAAATGGTCTTCGAACGGGGTACCTTTCGTCGATAGCACTGTGCTTTGTATTCCGTTAGCGGAGTAGTTTATAAAGCCTAAGCCGCCGGTAATAGCTGGGTAATAATCTTGTGTACCCGTGGGTGTTTTTAAAATTTCAGCTTCAATATTGTGGGCCAAATGCGCAAGGTGCGCCGGGTTTTTTTCTGAAATATTTAGCCATTCGTTAAATGCTTTTATAATCGAGATAACCAAACTACTGCTGCCACCCAGTCCGCCACCGATAGGACTTTGCGAAGAAGTTTTTAATGTAAAGCCTGAGGGTATTGAAAACTGACTAAGTATCTTCTGATAAAATAGAATTTTAGGATCTAATGCTTTTTGAAAAGTCGTTAGTTCTGCAAATTGCCACTCTTGATTTAAATCTTTTGAATGAATATTTATTTCAGGACTTGTTGTCGGAGTCAGCTCAACCTCGGTCCAGATATCAATAGCTAAATTGATTGTTGTGGCACCGCCGACAAAATTAAAAAGCGGCCACATATCTAAAGTACCTCCAGCAAGATCTACTCGAGTTGGTGATTTTTTAAAAATAGTACTGGACGTTTTTGAATTCATATTTATTTTTTATCCTTTTTGATAAAAGTATTATCTGGATCAATTGCAGTAATTTCATCCTTCCGAAGTGCAAAAATATTTTCACCGATGTTCGTTCGTGCATAAAAATAGTCTATCACTTCGCCATTTTTATTTAGTTTCAATTCAGGACCCCAATTTAATTGCAGGATCAAGTTGTCAGACGACGATTTCAGAAAAAGCATATTTTTTGCTGCCAATGACTGCGGCTGTTTATTGATTTTTCCATCTAAAAACTCGGAAACTTCTAAATCATGTATTCTATTTAATAATTTGATCAGTTCCAGCGAAACAAATTCAGACCCAGTCGGCAAGGCAGGCTCTGCTTTTTCTATTCTCCAAGTGTCATCTGTTTTAATAAAGTTAAATTCTTTTTTTTCATCTTTGAAATGTATTTTAGCGACGTCCGTGATGCGAAACTGAAATGGACTGCTTCGGTCACGCAGGCTATCTAGGTTTAAATTACCGAAAAGCTCCCAGCGTGAAGGATCAATTTTTAGCAAGTTTGTTGGTCGCTCTGTTAGGGCGTAGACAGCGTTATCTTCCTGATGTTGATTTATGGCCACAGACCAGCTTGAATTAGCTGTGGTAAATCGAACTTCGACAGGAGCTCTGACTAATTTTTTATCTGCTATCATTTTGGCAGAAGGCTCGCCGTCAAAGATGTAATCTTGAATAGTAGATTCAGCTATTTGCTTCAATACATTAATCACTTTGTTTTGATCTAATCTTATGTTCAAAAATTGTGGTGCAATCCACTTATTATCTACGCGCTCCAGCTGAAACTTGTCCTGTAATGAATTTATCTGCACGGCCTTCACAGCACCCAATGCAGATCGATACAAGCGCTTCTCACGGTAAGTCATTAGTTCTTGATCCACTTTCGTCAGCCACGTTGGACTAGCAACTAGAATTTTATTCTGTGAATCAATATGCAAAAATGCATTCCCTTCAAAGTTTTTCTGCGAACCTAGGGAAATTTTCAAAGAGCTACCAAGATTGTTTTTGAAAGTTATATTGGCATAAGCAGGCTTTAACCCAAATTCAGTAAGATCTAAACCTTCGACAGTCGTCGCAGTTTTTGCCATAGTCAGTACCTTTTCTGTTGATAATATTTCTAAAAGATTTTCAACCTGATCATTGTCAGCTGAATCTTGTACTGGTTCTAAAATTGTCCATCCATTTTGATCTTTTTGAAGAACGATCTTATTTTGTGCGTTTTGTATCTCTAAAAAGTTAATTTGATCCTTCTGGAAGGTAACTATTTTGACATTCAACTCATTTTTAGCGATGTCTTCCTTTTGCTTTCTGAATTCAAATACATAAACACTTGCGGCAAGCAAAGAAACAATGGCGGCTAGTGACGCTGTAGTCTTAAATTTCACAAAACACCCGCATCCCTAAGCATATCGTCTTCGATACCAAACGGTTATACTTAGAACCATGAAAACAATCGGTATGGGAAGAAACAATCCTAAAAAAATAAATTTGAGGAATTGATTCATTTCTGGTGGCGATACAAGAATTTTTGTCGCCAGGGGCTCTTTTGGCGAAATAGAAATGAGATCGTTTTCTTTTGTCAGTGAAGCAACAGAATTAAGTGCTAAATCCCGATTTAAATTCTGATACAACAAAAGATTACTCATGAAATCAACATCTGAAAAAACAATTACTGAAAATTCTTTTTCACTTTTTGCAATTTTTCCCTTTACTTCGACTGCTAAGTTGAAAGATTCGGGTTGTCCCAAATAATCCTGGCTGTCCAAGTCCTTTAAAGCGACAGAGTTGACTGGCGTTTTTACAAGAACTTCTGTTTTAAATGCTTCGGTATTTAATTTAATCTTAATGGCATTTGGTTGACTAAACACCGTCATTTGATTTGCGCCAAATACTTTGGTTGCTGAGTGCGTTGCTGAGTAATTGACCGCAACCGTTGGCGATTGAGCGTTAACGACCTGACCCATCGGAGAATTATAAACATTAAATACATAAAATTTTTCAAGCTCTAGATTCAAAAATGACAAAAGTTTTTCTAGCCCCGCCGTATTTCCTTTTTCTAACGCCAAATACAATGACCCGCCCCTTTCAAGATAACTCGTTATAGATTTAATCTCGAAAGGTTGAAAAATTTGCTGCGGTCCTAAAATGACCAGAGCGTCTGCATCTAATGGGACCTCAACGGCATTGGCTAGGGACATTTTTTTAACATTGTAAGAATTTTTCTCTAACAATTGTTTAAATCCAAAAAGACCTGATTCATCTTTTTCATTGTCTGTGTTTCTTTCCCCATGTCCTTCGATCAGGTAGACATTTTTTTTTGCTGTTCTAGTAACCTTTATGACCGCGTTTGTGAAATCTTGTTCTGTGTAGTTTTCAATTCGGTTTTTGCTTCCCTTAAATTCTAAAAAAGCTTCGCCTGATCCGCGAGTCGCACCGTACTCTTGCGTGAGTTTTGCCTTTTCATTCATCTCGATGAATTCAATTTGAATTTTTGAGGACTCATCTTGGTATTTTTTGACTAAATCACGAAATATTTTTTTATTTTCATCGACACTGTCGGAACCATTTTTATAAAAAAAGCGTACGACCAGGTCAGAATCTAGGGCTTTCACCAACTGCACAGATTGCTGAGACAGTGTGTTGACCTTGTTACCTGATAAATCAATAACTTTATAATATTTGGCACCCAAGTAGTTCACAAGCGTCAAAAATCCAAAAACAATCACTATAAGGGCCCCCATATTAAGCCCTTGTTTTGTTGATTTCATCGTGAAGAATTCAAAGATGGAAGTTCGGTCTTTGTAAATACAGAAGATAAAAGCAATCAAACCAGGAATGACCAAGCCCCACATGAAAGGCATCCAGATTTTTGTAGCAAAATACAATCCCGCAAGAGAAATAAAGCAAATAAGCCCAGCTCCAAAAGCAATACGCCCGTAACCACTCATGTTAATCCCTCCATCGAGCAGATTCGACAACCCGCTCGGCCAGAAAACAAAATAGAAAGACAAGACTTGCAAAAAAAATCAATCCGCTGGTTCTTAATGTTCCTTCAATCAGCGCTGCCAGGTGGGTATTTAGTGAAATATGCTCAAAGATTTGCTTCATCAGTCCGCCATCAAACGATTCACTGAGGGCCCCTAAGAACCAAACCCCTAAGTTAAAAGCGACAGATATGATAAAGGCAACCAAGCCATTTTCAGTCAGACTGGATGCAAACAAATTCATTGCCGCATAAACGGCCGCGACTAAGAAAATTCCGAAGGCAGCAATCAGTGTTGGTGCAAAAGAAAAATCAGCAATACGCCTGGTTATCAGTGGATATATCAGTGATATACCAATTATCGCAGTGGTTGTTGTCATCAGTGCTAAAAACTTTCCTAAAATAATTTGCGATGATGTTATAGGACACGTCAGCAGCAAATCAAAAGTGCGCATTTTTTTTTCTTCAGATAGCAACCGCATGGACAAAGCAGGTACCAAAAAAATCAGCATCAGGTTGACCAAAGACAAGTGGGGAAGAAAAACAGCGTAATGAATATTTTGTTGCTGCCCAGAGGCTCCCATTTGCATCATGGGATTTGCGGCCAAGTAGCTAAATTTATTCAGACTCAAAGAAAACATAACACTTAGTAAAGAAGTCACAAGAAATGAAATAAAATAAAAAAGTGGGCTTGCAAAAAAACCAGCTAACTCTTTTTTGTAAATAATAAAAGTACTTTTCATCGAAATTACCCATTTCCGTAAGTTAATTTTAGAAAAACATCTTCTAGGTTCGCTCGTGTTGGTACAAGTTCTAGCAACCCTGCACCGGACCGGATGACCTCACTGGCAATCTTATCAATCAGCTCATCGTTTTCCTGCATTTTAACTTGAAAATGAAGATCAGATATTTTTTCTACAGAAATGATCCCAGTAAACGACTTCAGCGTCTCAGAAAGGCTACTTGCTTTACGGGTTTTAATACTAACTAGCATAGACCCTTGATTCATTTTTTCAATTTGATCAATCGAATCTTCAGCAACAATTCGGCCGTGATGAATGATGATCACTTTGTTACACGTCGCCTGCACCTCAGGTAAAATATGAGTCGACAGAATAATTGTGTGTTCACCGCGAAGTTCACGAATTAGATCTCTGATCTCGGCAACTTGTTTTGGATCTAAGCCCACAGTTGGTTCGTCCAATACCAGCACCTCTGGATCGGAAACCAAAGCTTGAGCGATGCCGACTCTTTGCTTAAATCCTTTGGATAAGTTTTGAATGAGCCGATTTTGCACAGATAACAACTGCGTTTTGGACAAAGCGCGCTGGACCAGGGAATTTATTTTTTTTGATTCAACTTGTTTTAACTGAGCCACAAAGCGCAAATAATCAGTCACTTTCATATCTAAGTATAGCGGCGGAGTTTCTGGTAAGTACCCGATTCGTTTTTTCACTTCGATAGGATTTTCAAACACATCAAAGCCCGCGATGCGAGCTACACCAGAGCTTGCTGCCATAAATCCGGTAATTATTTTCATCGTGGTTGATTTGCCAGCACCGTTTGGTCCTAAAAATCCTACGACATCACCTTTATCAATTTTAAAATTTAAATCATGAATGGCTTTTCGGTCGCCGTAGTTTTTACACAGCTGCTGAACTTCAATCATTCGACCACACTCCGTGTTGTTGTTTGAATCTATCTTAACGCTGTATTCTATTTAAGATTTATAAAGCAATCAAGATCTCACGAGCATCGTGGTGCGTGACGCGCCCCAACTTATCCCCTTTGATTGGTCGCACGTGGCGGCACTCGACATAAAGAACAGCGTACTTGGTGCCCGGCATTTTTTCCTTGAAGGTTTCTTTGACCAACCACTGAGCTACTTTTTTTAATTCAGCCATTGGCAGAACTTGGTCTTTGTTTAAATGAACGATTGCGTGAGCACTTGGATAATCTTTTAAGTGAAGCCAAATATCCCAGGCTTTTGCCTTTCGCAGTAAATCCAAATTGTCTTTTGCAGATTTTCCCATGTAACAAATAGCGCCGCTAAAGGAATTATTTTCTAAGACCAATTTTCTGAAACGACCTTCGACTTTGCGCGGACTTGCTTTGCTGTTTTTCTTTTGACGTTGATTCAAAAAAATCAAGTGCTTGGTAAAGACATCTTCAGACAGATCACTCAGTGCATCTATTTCTGCCTGCACTTGGGCCAGTCTTTTTTGGGCGCCAACTATTTTTACTTTTGCAGCTTTTGCTTTTGCAAAACAGTTCTGAATATTTTTGGACACGCTCATTTCAAAACTAAGGTGCTGAAACCATTCGTTTTTTAAGTCTTGAGTACCATAAGTCTTTAAATGTTGCCCGATTTCAGCCCAGGGAAAAAGCAATAAATCTTGGATTTGTGATTCAATGGCAATTAAAGCATTTTGTTTTTTTCTTAGATCTTTCAGTTTTTGCATTTTCCATTTTTCATATGGACTGTCTGCAGTCTTGCCTGCAGATGTTAGCTCTGAAGCGGCAATCTTTTTACCCTGACCGCGGCGTTGATACCAATCATTCAAAATCACAGGAATCGATCGTGCCTCAGGCACTCCATCGGCTGATTGCGGCAACACGTCACTCAATGGTTTTACCGGATACCATGATATTGATTTTTTTTCTTTAGAAACAATGAGGTTTGCTTGCTTCGGAATTAGTCGAAATTCAAGAACAGCTGGTTCATAGCCTAGACCGCTTTCACCAAGACTTAATTTTAAGACCCGACCTTGCTCGGATTTTAGTTTAAGCTCTCTTAATGCCAAATTTTTTGCGTGAGAATTTAAGAAAAGACCCACGGGAACCGTTTTTTTTAAAGCAGGCCAGGGATGACTGAAATAAAATCCCACGAACGGAAACTGAATGTCCAAATCGAACACCAGGTACGCTGTCTTCGGCTGCTTTACAAAGCGGTAAAACACCAGCACTAAGCCCTCAGTAGAGGCGTGAATTTCTTGCAACTGCGAACCCAGAAGTTCATCTGAAAAAAACTCGACCAAGGACTGAAGCTCTAAAAAACTGGGCGTTTTCACAGTTTAGACTGTAACTGAAATGTCCGAATAAATCGATATGAAATCTCAAATTGCTAAAATTATAGAAGACGAACTTTTCGCTGATAGCCCGCAAGAAGAAACAAGTTACGAATTTATCGATCGTGTTTGCTATCTGTATCTTACAAAAATTGAAAGCGAAAAAGTGTATTCGATTCCGCAATTTGCAGAATCCGTCATCGAAGAGATTCAAGAAGAGGCTTTAAGCATTTTCAGAACCAAAACGTATGGCTATTACAATTTAGCTCATTATCGTCAGATGTTACTTCTTAGAAAAGCCAGCTAATTTTTCTGTATCACTGAAAAATACATCGGACCAAAACCACAAGTGTCCGGTAAAACCTGATAGCCAAATTCTGTTTCTTCTAAAAAATCATATTGCTCCAAAAAACTTAAGCGTAAAATCGAAGGGGCTCTTTTTTTAACAAGCTTTGCAACGACCCCGTCATTTTCAAGTGGCGAAATGGAACACGTCGCATAGACGATGCGCCCACCCTCTTTTGCTGCTAACCAGGCTGCTGACAATAACGAAAACTGTCTGACAGAAATGTTTTTCGTGCGTTTTTCTGACCACATTTCAAATTCTTTTTGATTCTCTAGAAGATGACGTTCACCCGAGCAAGGAACGTCGGCTAAAATACGGTCGTAATGTCCTGGCTGGCGAAGTCCATACTGATTTCCGTCTAAACCCTTTACATGAAGAAATAGTCTTTTATCTTTTGGAATGTGTTCTGTTAGAACCCGAGTCAGACGGTCTCTGCGGCCTTCAGAAATTTCATTACAAATAAGTTCGCCACTGGGTAACGACCATTTCGATTGAGCATTGAAACTCATTTGCTCGGCCAGAATTAATGATTTTCCACCAGGAGCTGCGCACATGTCTAAAACAACATCCGTGGGTTTTGGTTCTAACGCTAAAGCGACGATTTCACTGGCTGGATCCATCAGGTAATTCGCAGATAATCCTAGATCAGCACCAAAAAATAAATTTTTCCGGGCGATCTGTTCATTTTTTTTCATCAGCGCTGATTTAATAGAAGCCCAACGCCCTTGATAAATTTTTAGAAAGTACTGGTCAAATTCTTTATTCATATTTTTCTTTCAGTTTCTTTTTTTATCTATCAAGCACATTTGGAAATTCACAAATAAATTCAGTTCCTTTTGTAAAATCAGGATTTAGTAAAATTTGACCTTGATGATTTAAAACATGATGTTTCACCAAAGCCAAGCCCAGACCCGAGCCTCCATGATCGCGACCACGACCCTTATCGACTCTGTAAAACCGTTCAAAGATACGATCTTGATGCTCTTTCGCAATACCGGGTCCAAAATCTTTCACTTTAAGAAACGTATTTTTTAGACTTTTTTCCCAAGATATTTCAATTTTTCGTGCTTGCAGATCATTTTCGCCGGAGTATTTAATCGCGTTTACCAACAAATTTCGTAAAATCTGTTTCAAGGCATCGTAGTTGGCAAAAATTTCTTTTGCATTATCTTCAACGACAATTTGCTTACTTTTCATCTGTTGCAAACTTTGAACTTCACGAAGCACATCTTCAGTCACCTGAGCTGTTGAAATTTTCTCTTTAATTAAACTGGATGCCAAGTCAAGTTTTGAAAGGCTTAATAAATCGTCCATCAACTCGGCCATACTATCACTGCTATCCGCTATGGGTTGAACTAAACTTAATAATTCTTTATTTTCTGATAACGCTATTTTTTTTAAAAGCAATTGAGAATATCCTTTGATCACAGTTAACGGAGTTCTTAGCTCATGAGACGCATTAGCGACAAAATCTATCTTAATTTTTTCAGTTTTACGAATTTCTGAAAGGTCATAGAAAACTCCTAAACACCAAGTTTCATTTTCCAATCGTGATGGCAATGGCGTCACGAAAAGTTGCAAATCATTCATTTCATTTTTTTCAACTGCACCACCTTCAAAGGTTTTTTTGAATGTGCTGATGACTTCAGGATCACGAACCACGTCATGCAAAAAGTAAACACTTTGATTTTTGGATGGCACCCACTTGAATGTATTTAAAAAAGCAGAGTTAAAAGAAATAATTTTTAAATTTTGATCGACGGTGACGATAGCCTCTTTTAAACCTGAAAAAACAGTTTCATAACCTTTGCTTTCTTCTTGCGATTGTTTTCTAAGGCGTAAATATTTTTTACGTAGGCCCAAAGCAGCCCGCTCTAGATCTGCAAAATCCGCATCAGTTTGATCGAAAGCATTATTTATGAGTGGAAAATCAACCTCTTCTGCTTTCATCAGCTTGATCATTTGCTTTGTTTGTCGAATGATCATGCTGCGAAAACGCACGTAACTGATGACGTAAGTCAAAATGGCTATCAAAAAAATGGCGATAAGCCAAATCATCTGTTGCATGCGATATCAGAGCCCCTCTTGAGTCTGAGAACTGTCTTCTGTGGTAACTAAAATTCGGTAACCCACTCCGCGGATAGTTTCAACGTGATCTGCCCAGGATCCCAACTTTTTTCGAAGTGCAAAAATATGAGTATCAATGGTCCGACCTGTGACATTCACATCGTCACCTTGAATCTGCCCGATCAATTGATCACGCGTTAAAACTTTCCCCTGTGCTTTAAAAAGTGATGCCAGCAATTTGAATTCTGACGGTGTTAGGTGAATATTTTCGCCTCGATATGATAATGTGTATTTTGAAAAATGAATAACCAGTCCGTCGAAGGATATCGCTTCAGCGTCTACTTGCAATTTTCTGTCTGTTGCAGATAGATTCAGTTTCAATATGTTCTTTTCAAAGTCGATGCGACGAAGCAGGTTGCGTACTCTGGCCAAAAGCACCTTTTCATCAAAAGGTTTCGTTAAATAATCATCGGCTCCAGATTCTATCGCTAAAACTATAGAATCTGCATCAGCCTTCGCGGTTAACATCAGTACTTTTAGTTCTTGTTCATGGCTTCGTATCTTTTTTAACAAATCAATACCCTGCATACCGGGAAGCATCCAGTCCAAAACTATCAAGTGGTACCTTTCTTTTTGCAAAGCCAAGAAAGCTGTTTCAGCATCGTGAAACACGTTTACCTGCAGACCTATTTCGGAAAGATGAATTTTCAACAGTTGAGCAATTGCCGCATCGTCTTCAACTATCAGGGCATTAAAAGGGAAAAGGCTCATAGCTAAATCTCTCCTGAAAAATTAGGACATTTGATGGCGGATATCTTTGCCGGTTAAGGCAAAAATAACGTCTTCAGCAATATTTGTTGAATGATCGCCAAGGCGTTCAAGATTTCGTGCGATCAAAATAAGATCTAATAAATTTTCAACCTGGTCGGGAGTCACTTTCATTTTAGCCACCGATTCCAGAACGACCTTATTTTTCAAGCGATCAACTTCATCATCCATCACTAAAATGTCTTTAGCCATTGAAGAACTCATTTGTACAAAACTATCTAATGCGGCTTTGACCATGTTTTTGACAGTCGAAGCCATGACTTCGACATCTTGAAAAGAAACATTTGGAGATCTAGCTATAACATCACGACCAATGTAGGCAATGTTCACGCATTGATCACCCATGCGTTCAAGATCTGTATTTATTTTGATGATCGAAAGTATAAATCGTAAATCTTTAGCTACAGGTCCTTGTTTGGCTAAAACTTCTAAACACGCATTATCAATTTTAATTTGTAAATCATTTACCAGCTCTTCAATTTTATGAACAAGCGTAAATTGGTTTGAATCTCTGCGGGCCATTCCCAGCAGTACAGTTTGTAAAGCTTTTTCAACTTGGCCACCCATTTCGACCGTTAAGTTTTTCAGCTCTTCCAATTGGGAATCGATTGTTCTTTCCATTTGTCCTACTTTCTGAGCTAGCTTAGCTTCTTTATTGACCGCTGTCTTCTTTCAACGTGAATATCGACTATGCGCATTTCTTCGATCGATATTGGGTCAAACGCTATCAGGCAATTAATTGTCGAGGTCGACGATCATGGTGTTTGGAAAATTCTGAAAAAGCACCGCGAACCTATTCGCTTAGGTCATGATGTTTTTCTGCACAAAAAAATCATGGAACCGACTGAAAAACGTTTGCTGATAGCATTTAAAAGAATGGCCAGATTAAATCGAAAGTTTAAGGTTGTGCAAAGTTTGGCTTTGGCTACAAGTGCTTTTCGTGATGCCAGAAATAAACGAACGATTTTAACCAAAATCTATCAAACTAGCGGCGTGAAAATTGAAATAATCACCGGATTAAAAGAGGCTTTTCTTATTCGAAAAGCCGTTGAAAATAATATTTGTTTAAACTATGAGCATTGTCTGCTAATTGATATCGGGGGCGGCAGTGTCGAACTGACTCACCTTCAAAAAAATAAAATATTTTATTCAAAAAGTTTCAAATGGGGAATGGTTCGCACATTAGCTGAGGCTAAAGTTCAGAACAAGACACCGCAAATTATCTGTAAAAATAATCTGAAAAAAGCAAACCGACTGTTACCTAAGAGAGCCTTCGATTTGGCCGTGGGAACTGGTGGCAATTTAGATGCAATCGGAAAACTGAAACTGAGTCTGTTAAAAAAGGGTCCTAACACATTAGTCACTGCGGCCGAATTAAAATTAATTTATAAAAGATTTATGAAAATGAATCCGGCCGAGCGCATGCAAAAATTAGATCTAAAAGCAGATCGCGTGGATGTGATTGAGCCCGCTTTATTTCTAACTTTACAACTTTTAAAAAAATACAAAGTAAAGCGAATTAAAATTCCATGCGTTGGTTTAAAAGAGGGCGCTATTTATTCACTACTAAAAACTTAGCGGTTTTCATCCTTAAAATCGTCTTCATTAAATAACTGCTGCGCCTTCGCTTGTTTCATCAGTTCTTCTTGCACTGGAAGCTTATTCGCATCTGTAGATTTCGCCTTTTTTTCGTAACTCGCGTCTGATTTCATGACCCAAGTTTCTGACGTGTCATTCCAATACAATTGCAGCACATTCCATAATTTTTCTTTTAATGCACGGTCATAGATTGGACATAAGGCCTCGACCCGGGCGTGTAAATTTCGATACATCCAGTCGGCAGAACCTATATAAAAATCTCCATCAATGGGATTTTCTTGTCCGTTTCTAAAATAAAAAATGCGAGAGTGTTCTAAGAATCTGCCAACGGTTGATTGCACTTGAATGGTTTCACTGACACCCTTTACATTTGTTTTTATGCAGCAAAAGCCGCGCACGATCAGATGTATAGGCACTTGCGATTGACTGGCTTCATACAATGCTAACGAAATATCATTTTCTTCCATGTTGTTGAATTTCGCCATGATAAGACTTGGTCTCTTTGCAATCGCATGCAAACGCTCGCGGTCGATCAGTTCTTTCATTTTTGAAAACATATTTACCGGAGCTAAAATCAAATGCTGATAGTTTTGTTTCAGTGATTTACCAGTTAAATAATTAAAAAATTCTACCAGTTCAGAAGTAATACGTTCATCACACGTTAGCAGTCCCATGTCTGTGTACACGCGCGATGTAGATACGTTGTAATTTCCAGTACCGATGTGGGCGTAACAGCGCACTCGGTCTAATTCTTTCCGTACTACCAAGGCCGTTTTTGCATGAGTTTTAAAACCAACAACGCCGTACACCACGTGCACGCCCGCATTTTCAAGTTCTTGTGCCCAGTAAATATTTCTTTCTTCGTCAAAGCGTGCTTTTAATTCAATTAAACAAACGACTTGCTTACCCGCTTCTGCAGCATAAATTAACGCTTTGATAAACGGAGAATTGTCCCCGGTGCGATACAAAGTCATTTTGATAGCTAAAACATCTGGGTCCTCGGATGCATCGTGAATAAATTTTTCAACACTTGACGAGAAGCTTTCAAACGGATGATGCATTAAAATATCATGTTTTTTGATCGCACCAAAAATTGTGAAGTTAGGGTCACTAAGTCCTACGGGAACCACTGGCGACCAAGCAGGATATTTGTGTTTATTCCAATTCAACAAGCTGGCCAAGGATGAAAAATCCATAATATCAAAATGCATCTGCATCGGAAAAATATCACTTTCAGAAACCTCAAGCTGTGAAATTAAAAAATCACGAAGCCATTTTAAAGTGCATTCTCCAAGTTCTAACCTAACAATTTCTGCAAATCGGCGCTGACGAAGTTCTTCTTCGATCATCGACAATAAATCTTCGATATCGTCTTCTTCACGGTCTGAATCTGCATTTCGGGTCAGTCGAAAAATGACATGACCCTTTACGATCATCTCGGGGAACAGCTCAGCAATGTGTTCTTTGATGATGTCGACCAAGTGAATATATTTTTCAGAGCCCGTTTTGTCTTTAGCTGGATTGATCAATACCCACTGTGGAAGCACGCTTGGTATTTTAATGCGTGCAAATAAATATTCGCCTTCGGTTTGCGGATGAGCCAACGCCACCCCCAGTGAAGTGGATAAATTAGAAATAAATGGGAAAGGATGACCCGGATCAACGGACAAGGGTGTCAGCACTGGGAAAATGTTTTTTAAAAAATAATTTTTCACCCATTTTTTATCAAGATCATTTAGTGATTTGAAACTAACGATGTGACAACCGACGTGACGAAGACTATCCGTTAATTTATGAATCAGTTCAGTTTGTTTTCGCAACATCGGCTGCAAGCGTTTGGTAATCATTGCCAGCTGCATTTCGGGTGTCTGACCATCAGATGATTTCGCAGAAATGCCGTAGGCCACGTGGCGCTTTAATCCACCGACCCGCTTCATAAAAAATTCATCCATGTTGGTGCTAGAAATAGATAAAAACCGAAGTCGCTCTAGAAGTGGGTTCCGCAAGTCTTCGGCCTCGGCCAAGACACGCAAGTTAAAGTTAAGCCAGCCCAATTCACGATTATTAAAAATTAATGCCGATGAACGTGGGTGCTCGATGATATCGTTTTTCTTTTTACGACGAGTTTTTGAAGCCTTATCGACTTTTCCCGATGAGGAAACATTTTTATTTTTAGATTTTTTAGTTTTTGCAGTCATTGTCTTTATCTCTATAAGTTTTAAATTCAGAATCGCAAACACGGTATTCGTTCATGGCCCAGTTGATTCCTTTAAATTTGCGTACAAAATCTGACATAGCAGGCTTAAACAAAGGCACATGCCAGTTTTTAAAAGTCAGTTGTTCTAAAGATTCTTCGACTGTTTTTTTCATATAAACCTGTTCATAAAGTGCTGCGACCATACCCGTGCGATCAGCACCGACGCGGCAGTGGATCAACATTGGGTAATCCCCCTTTTCAAATGTCAAAAACAACCGCCTTAAGTCTTTCTCAGAGGGGTAGAATTTGTCGTCAAAATCCAATGCTACAAAATCGACTTTCAGCTTTTCTAGGGTGTCAGCTTGGGCTTCGTAATAATCTGTTTTACCTGGCCAACCGCGAAGACTAATGACAGTTTTAATTCCGTACTTTTTTATGGTGTCTTGCAGTTCTTCCGTCGACATTTGTGCTGACCGAAACAATTTTCCCGGATCAACAACTGCGAAGTTCTGAGTGATTCTAAAAACCGATGTTCGGTAAATATAAGCTGAAAAAGCTAAAAATAAAACCAGACTTAAGACAAGCTTGACCATGCGACCCATAGTTCGAAGTATAAGTCGCAAAACAACACCCGCCAAGTCAAGATCACCACAAGATCCTTAACGATATTGATTTTAATTCCAAATAACTAAACCGTGTTTTGTCTCATAAAGAGACAAAAAAAAATTAACTGCCAAAGCAGCGTTTTGTCCTCGGCTAAAAGCCAACTTAAACCGATACTTTAGTATGACACAGCTGGCGAAGTATCATGGCAGAGCCCCTAGATACGTGCTTAATACAGAAGATAACAATCTGATCAGATACTCAGGGTCTGAGCGCTGGACCTGGGAAGAGAAAACTGAAATCAAAAATGTTTCGTTAACGGGCTTGTCGTTCGTCGCACCGGCTGACTTATCGCCGATGATCGGCGAAATCATAAAAATACAGTTTGTTATTCCAGGATCAAAACAAATGGCATGTTATGCAATCGTCATTCGTATCGATGCGGATTCAGATTTTGAAAACTCTATCTCCGTGCACTTTTATAAATTGGATCGTTTGCAAAGAATTAACTTGCTGCAAGGGCTATCAGAAAAGAATAATTCTAGAGATGTGCAATCCCGTTCGCAACGTGAAAATTTAAGTGGCGGATCTAAAATGATTGCGGTGGTTGGTTTAATTATGACTGCTGTCTGCTGGGCCACGCTGATGAAACTTTATTTTTTATAAATTGGTAGAATTAAGCTTACTAGCGGTAAAAAAATTTTTAAGATTTTCTGAAAAACCACCGACTACTGAAGCAGGCTTTTGTCTCAATACACGACTCATACTATCCATTACTTAAAATAATTTTACTAGATAATACTTTCGATTCAATTCGGGATTCAATTGGCGATATGTTAAGCCTTTTTCGTTAATTGTCTCATGTTTAGACACTGGATAACGCCCAAACAGCAGCAGTTTTAGTCTAATTTGGATTTGATTTTGCTTCTTCCTTAGCTGTGAAAGCTGCTCTTAAAATAATCCAACTATTGGTGTTTCTCTCTACTTTAGTCACAGGCTGCGCTGACCCCAATTTTTTGGACAAAACCCAGGTTATCAGCAACCTGATCAAAGGCGAAAAAGTTCAGTCTGGTTCGCCACTTTCAAAAAGTGTTGTGCTGATTGCATTGCAACTTGAAGTCAAAAAAGAATCGGTAAATATTTTTGGCATTTGCTCGGGTGCAGTCATAGGGCCTCGTACGATATTAACGGCTGCCCACTGTTTGGAAAATGGTACCAATAAAATGCGTGTGATTTTAGATGTAAATCCACGATTTCAATTACAAGCAAAAAATATTTATCAAGTTGTCGATGCAGTTGCTCATCCAGATTACAAATCTTTATCGGAAGTTCTAGATCTTGAAGATAAAAAACAAAACGCAGACTTGGCGATCATTTATTTAGACCGGGATATTGAATCCGGCGAACCCGCAAAATTGGTGGA
This sequence comes from Bdellovibrionales bacterium, assembly GCA_043747425.1. Taxonomy (GTDB): domain Bacteria; phylum Bdellovibrionota; class Bdellovibrionia; order Bdellovibrionales; family Bdellovibrionaceae; genus Pseudobdellovibrio. Next base: position 11,009 of record JAYTPC010000098.1, on the reverse strand, counting down.
TAAAGCAGAAACTGAAAAACAACCATCATTGATAAGTTTAACTTTAACTGGGTTTGGCAGAACCACTGCTTTAAAAAATACATCAAATATTCCGTTGAGCGAACTGAATGGCCAGCTTAAAAAAGCCAATTTATCGATTACTACAGAGATCCTAAAACCTGAATATTTCGAAGTAAACCAAAGCGAAACTTCAGGAATATGCAATGGAGACTCTGGCTCCCCAGTGTTCATCAATATCAAGGAGAAATCTTACTTATTTGCAATGGCTGTTGGCACTTACAGAATTCACAAATCAGACGAGAATGTTTTAGAGCAGAACAAATACACAGACTGTGCAGGCACTGGTGTTTTTGTTAATTTACAAAATTACACTGGTTGGATTAAAGAAACCATGACCACATTACGTTATCGAAATTAGCTAATCGCTAGCGCCCGATTCGGTCTAAAAATTCATCTTTCGCGATGAGCTTTCCACCAAAACTTTCACAGACAGATGTTACCATTTGAATATCCATCCACGTATAACCATGTGATTGCAAATGCAGAATCAATTCGTACAGAGCAAGCTTTGATGCATTTGAAACTTTGAAAAACATGCTCTCACAACTGAAATACTTATCAGACTGTACGGCATAAATGCCACCCACAAGATTTTCATTTTGCCAAACTTCTAACGAGACCGCATGCCCAGCAAGATGTAGATGGTTATATGCTTTCTCTATCTGGGAACTGATCCAGGTACCGGCTTGACCTGGCCGCACTTGATCTTTGCAGTTCTTAATCACTTCCGAAAAATTTGTGTTCATCGTGATTTTAAAATCACTGCGATTCTTTCGGTACCATTTTTTGAAACTTTTGGAAGGCTTTACGTCAGAAAAGTCAATGACTCCCCGTTCATCGGGACAGAACCACAGCATCGGATAACCTTCATGAGGCCACGGAAAAATTCCTAAGTTATAAGCTTTAATTAAAAGGTCTACCGAAAGTTTTCCACCAATGGCAATAACACCTTCATCTGTGGGTCCGCGTGGATCTGGAAAGTTAAGTACAGACGTCACAGTGTCCACAGGGTTTTTGATCATGAAAGCCAAAGTAAGAGTAAATTTGCACCAGTCTGCAATCGTCTGTATTTTGAATCCACCTCAGCAAAGACAGCAGTTTTTTTTGGTGTTCTTTTTTCAGTAAATTTTGATCTTCGGCTTTAAAATTTTCTTCAGAAGGTTCGGTCACTGCAGCAAATCCAAACGGAGTTTCATTTTCCTCTAGGCAACCCCATCTGTTTAAAATAGAAACAGCTGCATTGACGCGGAAATCACGGCGGTTTTTGAAAACCATTTGTTCTCGCAGAAAATCAAATCCTTCACTAGCTACTTTTTGTGGATGAGTATTTATCAGATCATACACTTTTTCAATAAACGGACGATCTGGATAAGCCCAGTTTAAAAAATCCATTTGTATGGTTAGATCATCTTCTGAATATAAAAAATACCCCGAAGCTTTCTTGCCATCACGACCGGCCCTGCCAACTTCTTGAAAATACGCTTCTAAAGATGATGGAATTTCATAGTGTATTACTGTACGCACGTCTGATTTATCTATTCCTAAACCAAAAGCAGGCGTGGCTAAAATCCATTTCATTTTTCCACTTAAGAATTGATTTTGATTTTTCTTTTTAAAATCTGCAGGTAAATCACCATGATATTTTAAAAAAGGTATTTTTTTCGAATGTAAATAATTTGCCGCTTTTTCTAAAGTTTGAATTAAAGAAAAATAGACGATGCCACTGTCATTTTGGTTTTCCCTAATGATTTCAAAAAGCTTTTCATTTTTTTCGACATCGGTGTAAGTTTCAATGACGTTTAAAGACAACTCTGGTCTAGCAAGACCGCCAAAAATAATTTCTTTTTCTTCATGCAACTTAAACTGCGACGTGATGTCTTTACGCACGTCTGGCGTTGCAGTCGCTGTTAACCCTAGCATCGGAGGGTTTCCTAAACGTTCACGAAACTGTTGTAATCTGGAATAATCTGGTCTGAAATCATGACCCCAAAGCGATACGCAGTGAGCTTCGTCGACAACAAATAATTTTATTTTTATCGTGCTTAGACACTGCCAAAATTCATCTTTACGAAAACGCTCTGGAGTCACAAATAAAAGCTGGTATTTCCCCTTTTCTATTTGCTGCATGCGCAGTTGTTTTTCTTGAGCGCTAATTGATGAATTAATAAATATTGCTTTGATCCCAAAACTGATCGCTTTTTGAGTTTGATCTTGCATCAAGGCTATTAGCGGCGAAACAACAAGGACAATCTCTGTGAATTTTTCTGCCGCTTCAGTTTCTGCAGAGGTTTGGCATAGTGTTGAAAGAAATTGATAAGTTAAAGATTTGCCTGCTCCTGTGGGCATTAATGCCAAAAGGGATTCCCCAAGGATGACTCTTTCGATGATTTCCTTTTGCGGAAAGCGAAAGTTAGCAAAGCCGAATTTTTGCTCTAAGATCTGGTTTAGATTTAATTTTACAGTATTGCTGGCTGCCACTTTTAAAGCTTAAACAACAAGGCACCAGAACGCCACGGCCTTTTCTAAGCCCGACGGACCTTGCTTTTTGTTAATTCTGTGCCTAATAAGTCTGCAATTTTATGGTTTTACGCTCTGAATTTGAGACTGGACTTACTTCTATGTGGAATCAGTCTTTGCTAGGGAATAAAATTAATGTTACCAACATACTCTTGATTATAATTTATAAAAATTAAGAACTAAAAAAAGAAGGATAGTTATGTTGAAAACATGGGAAATTTCGAAAGTTCGAAACATTGGTATCTCGGCTCATATTGACTCGGGAAAAACAACTTTATCAGAGCGTATTTTGTTTTATGGCGGTCGTATTCACGAAATCCATGAAGTTAAAGGTAAAGACGGCGTTGGTGCAACCATGGATTCCATGGATCTAGAACGAGAAAAAGGGATCACTATCCAATCTGCTGCGACTCAGGTTCAGTGGAAAGAACATACAATAAATCTAATCGATACACCGGGGCACGTGGATTTCACAGTCGAAGTGGAAAGATCTTTGCGCGTATTAGATGGCGCTATTTTGGTTCTTTGTGGAGTTTCGGGCGTGCAATCTCAGTCAATCACGGTTGATCGTCAAATGAAGCGTTACAGCGTTCCCCGCTTAGCATTTATCAACAAATTAGATCGCCAAGGTGCGAATCCATTTCGTGTTAAAGACGCTTTGGTTGAAAAATTGCGATTAAATGCTTTCATGGCTAATATTCCAATTGGTTTAGAAGAAAAACACGTTGGCATCGTGGATTTAATCACGATGAAAGCTTTCCAAAACGAAGGCGTTGACGGCGAAACAATTACAGAAATCCAAATGCCAGCGGATCTTGTTGAGCAAGCTAAAGAATACCAACAAATTATGATCGGTAAACTGGCTGACGTTGACGACGGCATTGCAGAAAAATTCTTGATGGAAGAAATTCCAACCGTTGAAGAAATGCGCGCAGCTATGCGAAAAGGTGTTATCGCCTTGAAGCTTGTTCCGGTATTTTGTGGTTCAGCTTTTAAAAATAAAAACGTTCAGCATTTACTAGACGCTGTTAACTACTTCTTACCAAATCCTACTGAAAAACAAGAGCACGCATTAGATCTAAGTAAAGGTGAAGAAAAATTCCCTTTAATGACGGATAACAATAAACCACTTGTGATGTTGGCTTTTAAATTACAAGAAACTCAGTTTGGCCAGTTAACGTATATGCGCGTTTACCAAGGCACTGTTAAAAAAGGTGACTTCATTACAAATCAAACGAATAAGAAATCTTTAAAGGTTCCTCGTTTAGTGCGTATGCACTCAGCGAAAATGGAAGACATCGAAGTTTCTTACGCGGGCGATATCGTTGCCGTTTTCGGTGTGGATTGTGCCTCTGGTGATACATTTTGTGATGAGAAAATTGAAGCTTCTATGCAGTCAATGCACATTGCAGATTCTGTTATCAGTCTAGCAATTGCTCCGAAAAATAAAGAAGGCTCTAATAACTTTACCAAAGCTTTACAAAAATTTCGTAAAGAAGATCCAACTTTCCGTGTGCACCGAGATGATGAATCAAATGAAACAATTATCTCTGGAATGGGCGAACTTCACTTAGAAATTTATGTAGAACGCATGAAGCGTGAATTTGCGTGCGAAGTTATCGTGGGTCAGCCGCAGGTGGCTTACCGTGAAACAATCTTGCAAGGCGCCGAATACGATTACACTCATAAAAAACAAACTGGTGGTTCTGGTCAGTTCGCAAAAATTTCTGGTTTGATTCAGCCACTTGCTCCGCAAGAAGATGGAAAAACATTTTTGTTCGCAAACAAAGTTGTGGGTGGACGTATTCCTAAAGAATTCATTCCAGCCGTTGAAGAGGGATTCGCTGAACAATGTGTAAAGGGACCATTGATTGGTTTCCCAATCGTTGGCGTTGAAGTGCATTTAACGGATGGCTCTTACCATGACGTGGATTCTTCGTACATGGCGTTTAAAATTGCTGCAATGGCGGCGATGCGTGAAGTTTATCAGAAAGCAAAACCTACAGTACTTGAGCCGATCATGAAGCTTGAAACAACAGTTCCTGAAGAATATCAGGGACCAGCAACGGGCCAAATCAATCAGCGACGTGGTGTTATTACTGGAACAACTTCAATCGAAGGCAACGCAACTATTGAGGCAGAAGTTCCACTAACAGAGATGTTCGGATACTCAACAGATTTACGTTCAGCAACAAAAGGAAAAGGCGAATTCTCAATGGAATTCCTAAAGTACGCTCAAGCTCCACGTAATATCCAAGACGACCTAGCAAAAAAATACGCAGCTAAGCGCCTAGCCGAACAAAAATAAAGGTACCTGCTCACTTTTGGTAAAGCACTGCATTATATTTCAAAAAACCCAAGGCTTAAAAACCTTGGGTTTTTTATTTTTGCACGCCTGTGCTACGATTTGCAGGTGCTGAATCAAACATTTATCCGAATTTCGATTATAACTAGATGCTCCAGTCGTTCAACTTTCCTAAAAGTGAGCTGGTACCTTTTGTTTTTATTGGGGTCTTTGAGTGTTGAGGCGCGTATGGCGCCGCGGATGTATTCAGTGATGGCTCAGTTTAGTGGAAGTGTTTTGGATGGGACGGACACTGCTGAGGCTGCTTTTTATGGCAACAAATTTAGTTTAGAGGCTTTATATCTGGTGCGTGGTGGGCCTACTTTTGGTTTTCGCTATTTGTTTGAAAGTCGAAATGAAAATTCATCCCAGTCAGGTCAGGCCTACGGACCGATGGCTGGCTATTATTCTGAAGTCGGTGTTTTTGCTTTGATCACTTATGACATATTGGCAAAACTTGGAAATTGGACCAACGGTGAAGGCTTTCAATTTGATCTTGGTTACATCGAACATATAGGTAACCAAATTCACTTGGGCGGAAAAATTTCTGTGAGAAAAATAAAATACAAATCCGACCGCACGAATTCTTTAGCGGTCGAAAAAAATGTTCAAGATACTTTTCCTAGTTTTGTATTAACTTATTTGTTCTAACTTATTGCTAAAAAAAGAAAACCTTATTCACCATGAAGCCTACTTCTTTGTCGACAAAATTTTTGTAGTCATTTCTGATATCTTCGTAACTGTAAAAACCGCGAACATTCCAATTCGATAATAGACTTCGTTTACCAAAATCAAATTCTATACCGAATCGGTATATCAATCCATTTTGATAACTTAAAACAGAGTTGTCGGCTATCGTTCCACTGTAAAGCAGTTCAAAATCAATCGACAGTGGAAGTTTTGCTACCGTCTGCCCGAACCAAACAAAGCAGGCACCAATTTCGCCGGAATATCGTGTTGCAATATCACCATTCACATCAAAAGGATCAGGCTGTTCAGAAATTAAAGCCGAGGATTTTCCGGCTAGTTTTAAACCGTAAGCAAAACCTTCTCCATCACTGATCCAACGTGGTCGCCATGATAAACCATAACTATAAAACTCGGTTGCGTATTTCAATCGTAATCCCGCATTTTCAGGGCGGTACAAAAGCTGCTCGAGATAAATTGAAAACCGCTGCGTGAACTGGTCTTTTTTTGCAGTGTCATACTGTATTTCAAAACGTGGGTTGGCCTGGGATAGTAAAAAATAATTGCCGACTTCGGAACCTATTTCTAATTTTGAATATGTTAAACCAACACCAATTTTTATATTTTCATCTAGAAACGGAAGATTTTTGTAATCGCTTGATTTTGCAAATGCAGAAATGGAAATCGCCAGAAAAATGTAGATCACACAAAGAATCTTTATCACGAACTTAGTTTAGCAGATTTAAACCCAGCAATCACTTGACCAAAGTCGGATTATTTTTTCAACTACGGCGTGTATAAATCAGCCTGTGGTATTGCTTTTGTGGTACTTGAAGCGTCTGCCGCACTGATCGACGAGCGAAGTAAATGGTACTGAGAGTTACCAGTATTTTCGTAATAATGCATTTCAACGCTGTACTTCGTCCCCACTGTCAGTGGAATGTTAGCCGTACAATCGTAAGTTGGTCCGTGGTCAATCCAGTTATCTATGACCAAGCTTCCATTGATATACAAGCGAACACCATCAGCAGAATGTGTACAGAAAAAGTTAGTTGTACTAGTTGCCTTATAAAAACCAGTCCAACGTATCGAGTACATCGTACTGACTCCGGTCGGATTTGTGCCCGAACCACCGAGCGAGAAATTAATATTAGCATCTATGCGCTCACCTTTTTTATTTGCTGTTAAAAACGGGCTTGCCGGCGGAGATGCACCCGTCCACACAAAGTATTCACCCAGTAAACCAACACCCGTTTCAATCACTGAAGCTGAAGCAGCAACCGTCACTGTGCGAGTTCCAGTGACACCACCATAAACCGCAGAAATAACCGATGAACCGTTTGCAACACCATTCACAAGGCCTTTGCTATCGACTGCATTAGAAACAGTGACGGCTGCAGGTGTACCACTTGTCCAAACAGCGTAGTTCGTTATATCGATGGTGCCGCCGTCTGCTAAATTAGCCCAAGCTTTTAAATTGTACGTCGAACCCGGAGTCACGGTGACTGTTGGAGTTATCAAAATAGAATTGATGGCAGAATTATTCACACCAAAAAGAGTCGTATCTGAAATTGCATTTAATGTCGCTGTCATGATTGTTGATTTGTATCCCGCAAACGTTGGTGTTGTAACCTGGCCACGTGTTCCGATGGAATTACTAATCATTGCTACAGTTGTGTCTGATAAAGACCAAGTTACTTGCTCTGTCAAATCCGAAGTCGATGCATCACTAAAAGTTCCTGTTGCAGCCAATTGGTAAGTTCCGTTCGTTGTTACCAAAGCATTACGCGGAGAAATTGCTATAGAAACTAAAGTTGCCGCATTTATTGTTAATGTCGCAGTTCCAGAAACAGCACCAATAGAAGCCGTCACCGTTACAGAACCGGTTGCAACTCCCGTTGCGTGCCCCTGGGTTGGAGCAGAATTTGATACTTTTGCGATACCACTGTTTGATGATGACCATGTTACGCCTGTTGTAACAATCTGAGTTGATGCATCCGAGTAAGTCGCAGTTGCTACAAAATTTTGAATCGCATAAACAGCCATTGAGCTGGTAGCCGGAGTCACTGCAATTGAAGTCAAAGTTTTATTCTGTACAGTGACCGAGATGGTTTGTGAAAAACCATTGTAAGACGCAGTCACAGTGGCCGTACCCGCACTCAGAAAACTAATTACTCCGCCAGAGACTGTTGCAACTCCCGCATTCGATGTTGTCCACGTTGTTACATTCGTTATATCTGTCGTACCAGAAGGGTTTAAGATAGCTTGTGAAGTGACTGCAATTTTTGAATTAATACCACCAGAAACCACAGATTGAGAAACTGTAATTCCAGTGATCATGTAGACAGTTCCAGCGGCAACTGCGCTTATTCCTTTATGTGTTGCGGTGATATTCACATTGCCAGAACCTGTCACTGCAGTGACTAAACCTTTTGAGGTCGTGTTATTGACAGTTGCAATTCCAGTTGCACTGGAACTCCAGTTGGCATTTGCATTAGCTGTCACGTTGGCGGTGCTTGAGTCTGAATACGTTGCCGTCGCAGTTAACTGTTCTATGTCACCCGTGCTGACCAAACTAAACGGTGTCGGTGACACCGCAAGCGCAATCACACTTAAAGTTGTGACAGAAAAAGTACTTGTGGTCGTCGCGGTACCATCCGTGCCGGCAACAGAAATCGTCGATGTTCCTGCAGCATTCAATGACGGAGTTATCGTCAATGTACAATTAGGTGCAGTACCACCTTTTACAAGATCTGCATCGGCAATGATAGTTGTTGCTGCTGAAGTTGCGGTGACGCTGGTTGAACAATTCATAACGTTATCAACATCCGTCAAGGTGTACGATAAAACAACTGAGCCATCAGTTTTTAAATTCTGATTTGCGATAGATGATAATATCGGCGCATCGTTTACTGCTGTGACCGTTAAACTGAACGGGCTTGTCCCAGTCGAAGCGCCATCTGTTACTGTTAAGATAACATTCGAAGAACCATTTTGATTTAACGCCGGAGTCATCGTTACTGTACAATTCGGTGCAGTCCCTGCAAAAACAATATTTGCCACTGGCAACAGCGTCGCATTTGACGAAGTCGCTGAAACTGAAGTTGTGCATGACACAGCCGTTTCAACATCACTGATGGTAAACGAAACTGCTGCCGTTGCTGTGTCCTCATTGGTCGTTTGGTTAGCGATTGCTGATATCACCGGTGCATCATTCACTGCCGTCACTGTTAAACTGTATGAACGTGTTGCCGTCGCCGTACCGTCAGTCACAGTAACCACAATATTCGAGGAACCGTTTTGATTCAGCGCTGGCGTCATCGTCACTGTGCAGTTCGGTGCAGTCCCCGCAAAAACAATATTTGCTACTGGTAACAATGTTGCGTTTGAGGAAGTCGCTGAAACTGATGTTGTACACGATAAAGCACTTTCTACATCTGTGATTGTGAAAGCTATCGCACCAGTCGCTGTGTCTTCATTGGTCGTTTGATTAGCGATTGCTGAAATTGTTGGTAAATCATTGACTGCATTGACTGTAATAACAAACGCTGAATTTGCAGTTCCACCGGTTCCATCATTAACAACAAATGTTAAATTTGATGTTCCATTTGCATTTGCTGCTGGAGTAATTACAGCAGAACAGTTCGGAGCAGTTCCTGAAAATACAACATTTGCAACTGGAATTAATGCTATGTTTGTCGAAGTCATTGAAACTGAAGTTGCGCACGATAAAGAAGACTCTACATCGGAAATTGTGAATGCTATCGCTGATGTCGCTGTGTCTTCATTTGTCGTTTGATTTGCAATCGCTGAAATGACTGGAACATCATTGACGGCTGTTACTGTTATGGTGAATAAGCGATTATTAATTAAGGCTCCATCAGATAAGGTCATTAACACATCAACGATTCCAGATCTATTCGCAGCAGGATTTATTGTTGCCGTACAATTTGGAGCTGTACCACTGAATACAACATTAGCAATTGGCAATAAGACTGTGTCTGACGGAGACGTCGTCATTGAAGCCACGCAATTAAGAACACTGTCAATGTCAGTAATTGTAAAATTCTTTATAAGTGTTCCATCTTCAGCAATCGTTACATCTGTAAATGCTGAAAGCACAGGTTGATCATTTTCTGGAGTCACAGTGAAAGTAAAAGAACTTGATGCTTGTAAATTTGGAGTGCCATTATCGATCACAGTAAATACTAAGTTAGAAACTCCACTTAAATCGGCTGCTGGAGTTAACATGGCGGTGCAATTCGGTGCAGTTCCACCAAACACAACGTTAGCAGTCGGTAATAAAACGCCATTTGATGATGTCACACTTAGATTGGCTGTCGTACAAAGTAATATGCTATCAACATCTGTGATCGTAAAAGGAATTGAAATCGGATTGTCTTCAGAAGTTGTCTGATTCACGATGGCAGAAATTACCGGTGCATCATTTACGGCAGTCACTGTTAAACTGTAAGCACTGGATGCTGTCAGTAGACCATCACTCACTGTTAAAACAATATTCGATGAGCCAAACTGATTTAAAGCTGGTGTCATTGTAACTGTGCAATTCGGCGCAGTACCTGCAAAAACAATATTTGCTACCGGCAACAGTGTCGCGTTCGAAGACGTTGCTGATACCGAAGTTGTACAGCTTAATGTGTTATCAACATCAGTAATTGTAAATGGTATCGCTGAAGTAGTTACATCTTCGCTAGTTGTTTGATTAGCAATTGCTGAAATTACCGGAGCATCATTTATATTTATAACCGTAAAACTAAAACTACTATTTGCTGAATCTGTGCCATCTGAAACGATGACAGCAACATTAGAAACTCCAGTTTGATTCGCAGCTGGCATTAGTGTCACTGTACAATTAGGTGCCGTGCCCGCAATTGCTATATTTGCAACTGGCAATAGTGTTGCGTTTGATGACGTCGCAGATACTGAAGTCGAACAACTTAATGTGTTATCAACATCGGTAATCGTAAATGCAATTGCTGCTGTCGCTGTGTCTTCGTTTGTTGTTTGATTCGCAATGGCTGAGATTACCGGAGCATCGTTCACCGCTGTTACTGTTAAACTGTAACTGCTTGCGGCTGTAAGCACTCCATCGGTCACGGTTAAGGAAACATTCGATACTCCGTTGTTATTCAATGTCGGAGTCATCGTCACCGTACAATTAGGCGCAGTCCCCGCAATTGCTATATTTGCAACTGGCAATAGTGTCACGTTCGATGACGTCGCAGATACTGAAGTCGCACAACTTAAAGTGTTATCAACATCGGTAATCGTAAATGCAATTGCTGCTGTCGCTGTGTCTTCGTTTGTTGTTTGATTCGCAATGGCTGATATTACCGGAGCATCGTTCACTGCTGTTACTGTTAAACTGTAGGAACTAGCT
>JAYTPC010000097.1:0-2997 GCA_043747425.1 Bdellovibrionales bacterium | reverse complement strand
GAAAGTCTAGATTTCATTTGCATGACAATGGTCATATGACGAAAAACAAATCTCTCCACTATGCGATTTCCGAACCGTCGAGCCTGATTTGTTTGACGAACGAAAGGTTTTGATCGGGATCTAATAAAGTGGTTAGTTTATCAAAAGTAAATTCGAAATATAGGTTCAGATGACCAAATATCGTGACGGCGGCTTACCAATATTTAAAAACTTGTCTAGAAAGGGAATCCTAAGCGACGCCTAATATTCGACTAGAGCCCAACCTTTTGCGCGAAACTAAGGGTACAGATCATAATCCTGAGCCTTTTAGTATTTTTTAGCAGGGTTCAGTATATTCGCCTTCAGATCAAATCTATTGAAGCTTCAAAAGGCTATTGAAAGTCAGACCGATCGGGCCCCCAGATTCATTACTTTTTTTGTCAGCGTATAAGTTATATACAGGCCAAGTCAAAATTACATGAGTTAGGTAGTGGAAGGATATTTGCTTTAGTTATTGATGTTATGCAAATTTAAACAAAGGAAATTATGAAAAAGGTTATCTTATCAATCATGATGCTAGTTGCAGTTAGTTCTCAAGCAGAAGTTTTTAGTAAACAATATTTCAAAGCTAATAATATTCAACACACAAAGGCAAACTGTCTAGCTAAAGCTCAGGGTATTGCAAAAGCTATGTCATCAAAAGAGCAAGTTGTAACTGCAGCTTTCTGGGGTATTAATACAGATGCAATAACAGAGGTTTATCAACTTTCGGCTGATATTAATTCTACACGCGCAATCTGCATTCAACTAGGCAATGCGAACGAAGCAAATGCCTGTGATTTAGAAAACTTGTATCAAGTAAGTTGTGACAGCCTTAAAGCGTTTTAATTAACACTTCTTAAAATTCACCACACCGACCAACAAGGTTCAGCCTAAAAAACTGAACCTTTATTTTTTGCGCAAGTGATTCGACGTCAGCATTCGCGTATACTTTGAATACGACATAATTCCTTTCTGTGATTTTTCCGCAGCCTTACCCATTAACATCAGCGTGCAAAATTTTAATTGCCCCGCCATTGCTAATATTAGTCCAAGCCGCACAATAAACGACACGAATCTTACGACCGCCATTGTAACCCCTTTCAGACCGCATTGATGGGTCTAAACCTCTTTACCGCTGCTGAAACCGTTGAACGCCGAATTTTACATCGACGCGCGATTTCAACGACGGTTAAACCCTGATCCCAGTAAAGTTTTGCCAGCTCGTCCTGATTGATCCTTGTTTTTTTCCACTGAACCCGATATTCTCGTTTTATTAATAACTGGGTTGGTTCGATTACATTAGCGCAGCCCCTACCATTTTTTTAGGCGAGATAACTATTTTAACTTAAATTGTTTTCTTTGGATGTTTCTAAAGAAAGTTTTGTCGGAAATGAGCCTCTGACAAAACACTAAACCTGCAGCGATGCGGGTTTTTTGCTTTTTAGGGGGTGAGGGTTAAAAATACTTCTCGCCCAGTTCCTACTTTTTTAGCTCATCGCAGAATGCCTCGAGGTTTTTTACAATTTCTTTAATTTGAACCCCGGTCAATCTATTGCTGCTTCTTACTTTTTCAATTAGAGCCAAGCATTCTTGCTCATCGATAGGGCCATAATCTCTAATTACTTTTTTTCCTTCACAATCGATAACATTTGCAGTGCCAATGAAACTAGTATCCGTTGGAAAATATCGCGCTGCTTTTACTTCAATTGGGATGCAATCATAAATTTCACGGTCTTCAGAATTAATATAAAAAACAGCGCTCGGATTGGTTGAAATACAAATTCCCACTTTTTGCGGCCGCTTCGGCATGTTGACTTCAATACGAAGTATATGACCGATCTTAAAAATCAAATTTAGATTAGATTGAACCATTGAAAAGGTTAAATTGTGATGTCCGAGCCGTCTTCTTGAAGCGCAGCTAAGATATCTTTATTAGAAATCATCATTTCAAAAGGAATTGTTTCACCGTTGCTTTTATTTACCCAACATTTTTCTGAGTGATTTTTATTTCGAACCTCAGTGAATGTTAGGCCTGAATATTCGTTTATTCCTACTTTCAAAGCTTCAATATCGCTCTTAGAAAAAAATTCGAGCTTCACTTCTTCAGTATAAAACAAATAATGCTTTTCCTTTTTAAATGGAAATTCCAAAATATCTAACTTAGCCAGCATTGTTTTGTTCAAATTGGTTATATCCCGAACTATACTTGGTACAGTTCCATGCTCCATACGTATGAATCTATCTCCAGTTACCGGGCGTCCATATTTATTCAGGTGGTATTTGTCCGCAGCGAAAATTATTTTCATCAAGTTATATTGATTGAGTGTCCCACTATTTTGCTTTATGCAAAACAATATAGACTGAAGAATTTTTTTGTAGTTTGGCTTAAATTCTATTTTCATAAGGATTTCCCAAGCTTATCAAATAAGTTAAGTAAAATATATACAAAATTTACATAGTCCTTGAAGAACGGGATTTTACACTAGGATTGTTTTCAAATCTCAATAATTAGATCTGGAGTCGAAGCTGTATTTTTTTGGGCCGCTATTATTCAGATAGTTAGAACAACTCATCACCAATTTTCTTTAGGTTTCTGAGTTAGTTGAATGCTGCCGCCTGGTAAACCGAGATTCGGAGAATAAACCCCCGTTGATCAGTAATAAAATAAAACGACCAACATCTAGTTAAAATAAAATTACGACGTATTACCAGCTTACTACTCAGGACAACAAACCGATAATACCGATAATGAAAAGCCGAGGTACAGATGATAGGTAAAATTATACGACATGAGCTGAAGGATATTTGGAAACATGAAGCTCATGATTTTACCAAATGGATGGAAAACAATCTGGATGATCTTTCAGAGGCACTAGTTGACCTTCCCCCTATAATCTGGACAAGTTGATACTTCCTTTTTAATGGGCTATAAAGCCTGGAAAAGGATCAAGAAAATGGCAAAATCAAAGTTCACAG